>JAILPU010000223.1 GCA_024699395.1 Lachnospiraceae bacterium
ATATCCTGTGCATTTTTGTTCATGGGGAAAGCTATAACCTCTCTTATGGACTCTTCGCCGGAAAGAAGCATAACCATTCTGTCCACTCCGGGAGCGATTCCTGCATGAGGGGGTGCTCCGTAGGTGAAAGCATTGTACATGGCGGGGAATTTGGCTTTAACATCGTCTTCACCCAGCTTAACAAGCTCAAATGCTTTTACCATTATCTCGGGATCATGGTTTCTTACGGCACCGCTGGAAAGCTCAACACCGTTACATACAAGGTCGTACTGATCCGCCATTATATCAAGAGGATCGATTTCTCCTCTTTCGGCTTTGAGAAGCACTTCAAGTCCTCCCGTGGGCATTGAGAAGGGATTGTGGCAGAATTCCAGTTCACCCGACTCGTCTCCCATTTCATACATGGGAAAATCTATTATCCAGCAGAAAGCATACTGCTCTTTATCCATATGTCCGGGAATAGCAGCACCGAAGGTCTTAACAAGTGTGCCTGCGCCCTTAACAGCCTGATTTTTGTTACCTGCGGAAAGAACCACAAGGTCTCCCTTTTCAAGGGAAAGTTTGGAGAAAATATCGTCCTTATTGGGGGTAACAAACTTGGCGATTCCACCTGTAGCTTCACCGTCATCTCCCACCTTGAACCAATATCCCTTTATGCCTGATACAACTTCCGCATCCGCAAGAAGTTTTTCAATAACTTTTCTGCTCTCGGAACAATTTGAAACCTTAACAGCCTTAACCACATTGTTTTCAAAAGGTCCGAAGCCGGAAGCTTTAAACTCCTCGGTCATATCGGTAACAGTAAGGTCGATACGAAGATCGGGCTTGTCGCTTCCGTATTTTTCAAGAGCTTCCTTGTAGGGAATTCTTACAAAAGGAGCGCCGCTGGCCTTTGAATAGGTTCCGTATTTTGCAAATACGGGAGGAAGCACTCTCTCAATAACAGAGAATACATCTTCCTTGCCTGCAAATGCCATCTCCATATCAAGCTGGTAAAACTCTCCGGGGCTTCTGTCTCCTCTTGCATCCTCATCTCTGAAGCAGGGTGCAATCTGGAAATATCTGTCAAAGCCCGCAGTCATAAGAAGCTGCTTAAACTGCTGAGGTGCCTGGGGAAGTGCATAGAACTTACCGGGATGTTTTCTCGCGGGGACAAGATAATCTCTTGCGCCCTCAGGAGAAGAAGCAGTAAGTATGGGAGTTGTAATCTCCATAAAGCCTTCCTCGTTCATGGCATTTCTCAAGGCCCGAACCACGTTGCATCTCAATATAATATTCTTCTTAACCTCAGGATTTCTAAGGTCAAGATATCTGTATTTCAAACGCATAGCCTCATCGGCTTCCTTTGATCTGTTAATAACAAAGGGAAGCTCGGGATTCCTGTTTTTACCCAGAACCTTTACCTCTGAGGGGATAACCTCTATATCTCCGGTATCGATCTTGTCGTTTTTGTTACTTCTGATACGAACAACACCCTTAACCTGAACGGTGGATTCCTTGGTTATATCCTTAAAGGTCTTAACCATCTCTTCCGTCTCTGCCACAAGCTGTGTTATTCCGTAAAAATCTCTGAGAATAATAAAGCTAAGATTACTTCCGACTTCACGTACGCCCTCTACCCAACCGGCGAGAACTACCTCTTTTTTGTCATCTGCGGCTCTCAATTCTCCGCAGGTATGTGTTCTTGACTGAATCATTTAAGTGCCTCCCTGTAGAACTCTTCATATTCCGTATATCCGGCCTTTGCAAGCTGTTCCTTCTGGAACTTTTTATTCTTGTTCATTCTGACCGTCAATATCTTCTTACCTGCTTTTCTTTCCTCGGACGCTTTCTTAAGTATCTCGTTAAGTCTCTCGCCACTTATTCCTTTTTCAATAAGATAAGCTGTTCTTTCGTTACTTCCCGGTACCTTAAAGCCCTTCTCAAGTAAAAGCATAATAATTCTTTCAAATCCAATGGAAAAACCGCAGGCAGGTACGCTCTGACCCGTAAATTTTTCCACCATGCCGTCGTATCTTCCGCCGCCTCCGCAGCTTCCGCCGAACTCAGGCATTGCAATCTCAAAAATGGTTCCTGTATAATAGGACATTCCCCTTACAAGAGTGGGGTCGAATACCATCTTAAAATCGGCTTCCTTTGCGCTGTCAACAGAGGAAATTATCTCCTTAAGGTTGTTGCTCACAGCCTCGTCAAGTAAAGCACTGAGCTCCTGGATAATAACCGAAAGGGCATTGTCATTGCCCACAACCTTCTCCAAAAGGCCTGTGTATTTATCTACGGTTTCCCGGTTGAAGCCGTTTTCCAAAAGCTCTTCTCTTACACCGTCAAAACCAATCTTATCAAGCTTGTCCACCGTAATAAATACGCTGTCCAGTTTATCCTCACCAAAGCCTGCCCAGAGCGCCATGGTCTTTAACAGTCTTCTGTCATTTATTCTTATCTCAAAGCCCTTAAAACCAAGCTTTCCGAGAGTTGATGTGGTGGCAAGGATAAGCTCTATCTCAGCCAGATTGTCACTCTCTCCCAGTATATCTATATCGCACTGAACAAACTGACGAAATCTTCCTCTCTGAGGTCTGTCGGCTCTCCATACATTTCCCATTTGAAGCGCCTTAAAGGGCGTGGGAAGCTGTGCCTGATTATTTGAAAAAAATCTTACAAGGGGAACGGTAAGGTCGTATCTCAAGCCTCCGTCCACAAGATCCAACTCTTCTTTGGCATCGTTAATGTTAAGCTTTTCACCTCTTTTAAGAATCTTAAAAATAAGCTTCTCATTGTCGCCGCCCTGCTTGCTTGTAAGGTTTGCGATATTTTCAACACAGGGTGTCTCTATGGATGTAAATCCGTATCCTGCGTATGTATCCTTGATTACTCCCGTCACATAGTCCCTTATGGCCATTTCCTCGGGAAGTATATCCTTCATACCTGTTGTAGGTTTTTTGTTAAGTGCCATCTGTATCCTCCGTTTATATCGCGGTCTGTCCGCTTTTCCTAATATATCCATTTTTTATAATCATGTCAACCGAGCCGCCGTTAAATTCCGTACTCATCTCTTCGCAAAACCAATATACCTTGTGATTGATTTAAAACCCTTGCGACGTATAACTAAACCAAAATTTTTTACACAAAATCAATATGCCCCATATTGCACCACTTCACACATTATGATACATCGATTTGCATCCACGGTTTTAATTTTACTCTAAGAAAACAGCTCCCGTTTTCTGTCCAGCATTTCTTCTATCTTTTCACAGTACATGGGCACTTCTTTAACGTTTTCACATCGTTTTATAAGGCCGTCTTCGTAGACACGCTTTGTTATGGTTCCCGCGCCACAGGCCACAATGGTTTGAACTTCCTCCATTATGAGAATATTGTAGATGCCAAGCTTTCCTTCTCCGGCAAAGCCCACATTTTCAAAATTCCCCGCCATATTCTTCTGGCGATAGAGATAATAAGGAACAAGTCCCATTTTCTCCGCTGTCTCAAAGGAATATCTCATAGTTTCGTCAGTATTTATAAATTCATTTCTTCCGTGTTCCTCTATCCATTTGCTTAAAGCAGAAGCTCTCTTAATGGCAAGGGAATGAACGGTAAGGGAATCGGGATTAAGTTCCCTAATGGTATCCATTGTATTTTTTACATCATTTTCATCCTCGCCGGGAAGCCCCAGTATGGTGTCCATATTTATATTGTCAAAACCAAGGCTTCTGGCAAGCTTATAGGCTTCAAGCACCTGTTCCACGGACGCTCTTCTTCCAATAATGTCCAAAGTCTCCTGCTTCATGGTCTGGGGATTGATACTTATTCTGGTGACCTTGTGTTTCTTAAGGACTTCAAGCTTTTCTTTGGTAATACTGTCGGCGCGCCCCGCTTCCACGGTAAACTCAATAACCGTACCCATGTCAAATCTTGTCTCAATCGCTGTAAGAAGTCTGTCTATCTTATCCGCATCAAGGGTAGTGGGGGTT
>JAILPU010000235.1 GCA_024699395.1 Lachnospiraceae bacterium
GGGATTTACTCGTTTTTAAGGCGATTGAGGGTAAAAAAAGGGACAGCTGCTTTTTTCGGCGGGCTGTTTATGGTTGTGTACTGTCTGATGACAGGTATGGGGGTATCCGCCCAAAGAGCGGTTATAATGTATGTTTTGAGAATGTATTCTCTTATGAGAAAAAGGACTTACGATATGCCCACAGCCCTTGCTTTTACGGTGGGAATAACTGTTAATCTTGAGCCTTTGATACTTTTAAGATCGGGATTTTACCTTTCCTACGGAGCTGTGATGGGGATCGCATTGATCTTTCCCGTTCTCTACAGGAAGAAAACTGTTATCGGAAGGAAGCTTGGATTGTGGGAAAAGATTTGGGATGTGGTGAAGGATACTGTAAAAGGCACATTTATGGCCAGTTTGTCCGTGTCATTGTTTTTGCTGCCGATACTTTTGTGGTTTTACTATGAGGTTCCTGTATATTCATGCATTATCAATATTTTTATCCTGCCTTTTATGAGCCTGGTTATGGGGGCACTTGTGGTGAGTCTTATTCCGGGATTTGGAATAGTGGGAACTTTGGTCGGGATGATTCTTATCTGGTATGAGAAGATATGCAGGATTGCTGTAACCCTTCCCCATAATTCCTTTAATCCCGGAAAGCCCGGAGCAGTCAGGGTAATAGTTTATTATGGGCTTTTATTTGGCGCTGTATACTGGATTGAAAAGTATTCGGAAAGTCTTAGGAAACATAAAACAGGGAGGGCGCAGAATGCGACGAAAGAAAGTGAAAAGTTTGACTGTGATACTAAAACCTGTAGTGATGGCAGGATGCATGGGAAAATAAGTGAGATTAAATTACGGATTTCCAAATTGGCAATCATGGTGCCGATTCTTGTGTTTTTGATTCAAGCAGGAAGAAGTGATTTCGTGTCCTGGCTGTACGTGGGACAGGGGGACGGTTGTGTGATGAGTGTAGGAGGTAAGGCTTATATATTCGACTGCGGAAGTTCCTCAAAGTCTGACGTGGGCGAGGACATACTTATTCCCTTTCTTAAAATTAATGGGATCAATGAGATAGAAGGGATATTTGTAAGTCATATGGACAAGGATCATATAAACGGACTTCAGTATCTTCTCGAGACACGTAAGGAAAACAATATGAAGATTAATAATCTGTTCCTTCCCGATGTTGGGGATGCTAAAGACTTTGAACCCCTAACCATGCTATTAAGTGATGAAAAACTAAAAAGGGCAGACGGTTCAAATTCTGCTGAAGATAGGATGTTATTGCTCGATGATGAAAAGTCGGGCAAGACAAATAGTTCGAATCTTGGTGAAAACCCCGGTATAACAAATCGTTCAGTTTCTGACGAAAAGGCGGGCAAGACAAATCGTTCGGTTCTCGGTAAAAAAAAGAATGGGTTGTTCGGTGCTGCAAAACAGAACAAAACAAAAATAACAAGACTTGCTGTCGGAGATGTGTATAAAAGTAAAACTGTCGATTTTACGGTGGTTAGCCCTGACAGAGCGTCAAGTATTACTTCGGAGGATTCTGTTAATGAAAATTCGCTATGTCTTTATGTGCAGATAAAACCTAAGGGGAGAAGCCTGCATTCTACAGAAGCTACAAGTAGAGGAAATTTAACGATTCTATTTACAGGTGATATAAGTGGCGAGGGGGAAGATAGGATGCTCAAAAATCTTAAAGATATGGGAATACGAGGCGCGGATATTTTGAAGGTGGCTCATCATGGATCGGATTCATCCACAAGTGCCGATTTTTTAAAGAATATGAATTTCAAAATTGGTGTGATATCCTGCGGGCTCAACAATTCATACGGCCACCCTCACAAAGAGGTGTTGGAGAGGTTGAATACTTCGGAAATCGAGGTTTTCCGCACAGACCAAGCCGGTTGCGTAACAATTGCTGTGAAGAACAAAAAGATTAAGATCACCACATTTTCAACAAAATGAATGTGTCAGCTTAGCTCGCTTTCGAAGAAGGATATGAGAGCGTTGATGTTGGGGTCGGAATGTTCAATCTCTCTGGAGTAGAGATAGAGGGTTGATGTGAGAGATGAGGTTTTTTTATCTGAGAGCATTATAAGAGCTCGTACACTTTGGATAGCTATCATTGCTCTTGCGTAGATCTGACCATCGTATACAGCACCGCAGAAATAAGTAAACATAAGGGAGTTTAAAATATTTTCAAACCGGTGGAGGACGGTGGTAGTTAAAGTGGAATCGGATTCCCATTCTTTGCGTGAAGTCAGATTGCTTTTAAGGGCGGTTAGGGATTCGGTAACAAAAGCAGTCCAGGAGTCCTCAAGAACTTCCAGCTCTGAAAGAAAATCAAGGAATTTCAAACAGTAATCAAAGTTTCCATCGATACCTGAAGCATCCGATTGGGGAGCGTAAGATTCGGATGATACCAAAGAAGACAACTGCGTGGTGGATGTCTCTTCGATGGATATCTCCTGCATTTTCAGGACTTTGCCTTCGTCGTAAAGGGTTTGAAGACGATAAGCGTAGGATGCCATAAGACGAAGTTTTTCCATAAAGGGGACAGAGGAATCCTTGGAAAGAGCAAGCATCTTTTCTCTCGCATATTCGAGCATATCAAAAAGAAGAAGATCGAAATCTTCATATTCTTCTTCATCATCGGTGTCATCTTCGGCTTCGTTGAAATCAAAGGTATAATCAGTCGAGAGCACAAGACGGGCAACCTCGGGACATGACAAAGTAAGAGACATCTCCCTTAAATCAGGAAATTCCTCAATATGTCTCGGATACAAATGACAGGTCATGCAGAGGGATTCTTCACCGAGATTTGAGTGGAGGTCACAAAGACCGTTTTCATTCAGCATTTTACAGCGAGTTTTGTCCTGACGAAAGCACCCTTCATCAAAGTCGATGGCGTCATGAAGTTTTTGGGCAAATTCGCCGGTTACTTCTTTGTATGATTCCAGACTTTCATCGTCTATCATTATCTGCCAGCCGATGCAGCAACTTTTGGGGCAGTCACCTGCTATGCATTTAAAATCTTCAAATCCTTTTTGAACTCTGTAGATCATAATTTTTTTTGCTCCGGTTATATTTTGAATGTGATCGGAAGCTTCCTTTCTAAAATATTTTTTATTACGAGAAAATTGCTCCGCAACGTTCTGTGTAGTAAAAAACGTGACCCTAAGGATGCTATATAAAGTATATCAATAAAACAGACTGTTGTCACACACGTGCATTTTGAGAATATGTGACTGTGTGATATACTCAGATTAAATGTGAATAAAATGTTGTGTATTGAATAGCCGGATACAGATGAGGATTGGTTGCCTGCAATATCGGTGCATAGTGAATGCCGACATTGCAGTGTGAAAGTAAAAAAGGGTATGACGAGAAAACATAATACCGGCGTGACGAGACCGTCTGAAATATCATTGCATTAAAGATAAAAGGAGACAGCAGATAATGAAGTTTGACAGAGCGAAGGCTTGGAATTTTTTTAAAGATCATATGGAAGTTTTCCTGATTTTTTGCGTTTTTGGATGGGTGTATGAATCTGTATGGTGCTGTATGATTTACCACAAAAGGGGATTTATTAACAGAGGTTTTCTCTTCGGACCGTGGCTTCCCATATACGGTATCGGATTTTTTATTATTTTGGGAGTCATCACACTTTTGAAGATTAAGAAAAAGGTGTGGGTGTTTGCGGCAGGTACTTTGATAGCAACGGCGTCCGAGCTGATTGCAAGTTATATCCTGGAAAAGACCACGGGAAATTTCATGTGGGACTACAGGGGATATTTTATGAATTTTGACGGACGTATCGCCTTGGAACCTTCCCTTATGTTTGGCCTTTTGATATGGGTGGCGGTTTGCTTTATATATCCCGGTATTGTGAAATTGCAAAATAAATTCAGAGAGAGCAAAGTTCACAATATTTGTTTCATCGTTGTTGCGATACTGTTTTTGGTTGATCTTGTGAGTCGAATCTGGCTGGGGAGCAATCTGAAGTGATGTTAATCGGGAAAATATTATTATGTTTAACTGAAAGTAGATTCTCTTAAAAAGTTGCAAGCAAATTCAGAGAAAGTACGATGGTGATGGAGGTTCCAAATGCCTTTTCGAATAATAAGAAATGATATTACAAAAGTTAAGGCGGATGCCATAGTCAATACAGCGAATCCCAAGGTTTGTGTGGGAGCCGGAGTGGATGCGGCTGTTTATAAAGCGGCCGGTGAAAAAGAACTTTTTAAAGAACGTGAGAAGATAGGGGATATCCCTCTCGGGGAAGCGGCGGTTACGCCTGCCTTTAATCTTGATGCCGAAATTATAATCCATACCGCAGGTACAAGATGGGAGGGCGGCGACAAGGATGAAGTTCAGGTATTGAAATCCTGTTATGTTAATTCATTAAAACTTGCGGCAGAACACAATTGTAAGTCCGTTGCATTTCCCTTACTGGCTACCGGAGCTTACGGTTTCCCAAAGCGCTTGGGCATGAAAATTGCCGTTGATGTTTTCACAGCTTTTCTTGAAGAACATGATATGGAAATCATCCTTGTGGTTTTCGACAAGGAATCTTCCTTAATCTCGGGTGAACTGGCCCGGGATGTGGCCGCATTTATCGATGATGAGTATGCATCTTGGGGTTTGACAAAGGAGTACGGATCAGAGGGAATACCGGGAAAGAAACGAGATTCTGAGCGTGGGAGAAAAACACCCGGAGCGGGTGACATACACAGAAGAAGGCCTATGTCTCCCGCACTTGGAAAAGGAATATCCGGTGCCAATGCGTTCATGGCGTCAATAGGAGGCGGGGCCGCAAAACTTGATGCGACCGGATGCATCAAACCGGTTGTATCGGGAAACGTAAAACCCGAAGCGACGAGTGCGGAAAAAGCTGATGCAACAGGAACTGTTAAGTCCGATGCTGCCGAGACGTTTAAATCTGATTCCGCCGAGGTCAAGAATTCCCTTGATGATATGTTAAAGAGTATCTATAAAGATTCCTTTGAAAAACATTTGCAGAAGCTTATTAACAAGAAGGGGCTGAAAAATTCGGAGGTTTATGCCGCAGCCAATATTTCCAAGCAATATTTTTCAAAGCTTCTTAAAGGGCAGGTGAAGCCTTCGAAGGAAAAGGTGCTGGCACTGGCAGTGGGACTCAGGCTCAATATGGATGAGGCGATTGATTTTTTGGAGCTTGCGGGATATGCGCTGTCACCTATTTCCCAGACTGATGCAGTGGTGAGATATTTTATCGAAAATAAAGAATACAATGTTATACAAATAGATATAGTGCTGTTTGATTACGGATTGGATCCGCTTTCAAAGGGGTAAACCAAAGGTCAACTTAGGGTTGACCTTTTTAATTGCTCTGCTTGCTATCATTAAGTCAACAAATAACAAAAGCCTTTAAACAAGGCACATTTAGACGACAGGAGGCAGCAGATATGAGCAAAGGATACACAGAGATTATTTACATTCTTGACAGAAGCGGTTCCATGAGCGGACTTGAGGCAGATACCATCGGAGGGTTTAATTCCATGATGGATCAGCAGAAAAAAACAGGGGAAAAGGCCCTGGTATCAACGGTTCTTTTTGACAATGTGTGTGAAGTGATTCATGACAGAGTACCCATTGATAAAATAGAAAAAATGACCGACAAACAGTATTATGTCAGGGGGTGCACAGCGCTTCTCGATGCGGTGGGAGGAGCCATTCACCATATCGGAAATATTCACAAGTATGCCAGAGAGGAAGACCGACCGGAGAAGACTATTGTTGTCATTACTACTGACGGAATGGAAAATGCCAGCGAAAAGTATTCGAGAGAAAAGATTGAAATGATGGTTAAGCGTCAGCAGAAAAAATACGGCTGGGAGTTTATTTTTATCGGAGCCAATATAGATGCTTATGCGGAGGCGCAAAAATACGGTATCCGCAGAGACAGAGCAGTGAACTATGTTTGTGATTCTATTGGAATGGCCCATGTTTATGCAGGGGTAGGCAAGGCGATTTCTTCTGTAATGATGGCAAAAAATCAGGCGGGAATGGCAGGATGCATAGACAACAGTGAGTGGGACAAGGAGATTTCAGCCGATTTCGCAAAGAGAGGAAGCAGACGCAGATAATATCATGACAACTTGTACAATTTACATCGGAGTGCTGTGGTTTGTCAAGTTGGGACTATGGGGATGCTGACAGCGCAAAATGCTGACAGGCGCTTTTTGTGGGAGATTCGGTCTTCCTTGGAAAGGAGAAGAATCGGATGTAATCAATACTCGCTGTACACCTGTACGAGGTCCACGTAATAGCGGGCGGGAAGCTGGGCAGGGTCGATATCGCCACCCCATATACCGTACTCTGCGGAAATAATCATGTCGCAGCCAACTGCGCATGTTCCGTCTCCGTATTCATCTCCCGGGAAATCAAAAACGAGATTCTCACTGTCTGTTCCGTCAAGGTAGAAATGATAACCGTCCTTATCCCACAGATACCAGATGTCGTGGTAGGTGTTATAGAAATCATCATCTACATCAATCAGATCGAAACGGCTTTTCAATTCATCACCGTATCCGTCCCAGTGAACGCTCATGCAGAGTTCTTCTGCGCCGGGTACCAGTTCAAAAATATCAAGTTCAGCGCCGTCTGTGGCGCCGTTTCCAACAGAACCTTCTTCCATACGATCCGTCATAAGCCAAAATGCATACCACAGGCCGTCGGCTTTTTCCATTTTGCAACGAATATGGTAAAGACCGTAGGTCTGTTCATACTTGCCGTTCGAACGGATTCCGCCGCTCATGGGTGTGTTATCATCTGCTAACGAGCAGGTGATTATGTAATTTCCGTCTTCAACCCGGCTGCAGGAATCGCGCCAGACGCCACCCACATCCTGTCGTTCCATTTCCGGACAATAAGCCCATTTATCCGTGTCAAAAAAATCAAAGTCGTCTTCAAATGTTAATTTATATTCTTTGCCGTTGAAACTAATGGTGTCGGCGGGTTTTTTATATGTTTGTGTTTCCTTATTTTTACAGGAAGTAAGTGCTGTTGTGGCAAGCAACGCTGCCAACAGAAGGCAGTGATGTTTTTTCATAGGGTGCTCCTTTGCAAGGTATAAGTTGATGTTCACAATTGCATTAACCAAAGTATATTATAACTCATTGAATAGGATTAATCAGCATTGACATTGCACCAAGCGGGCACATTATGACATTGACCGGCGGGATACGATCTCACATAACGACATAGACAAAAACAGTTACATAAGTATCAAAGGGATAGATAAAAGTACTTCCGGGATGTTATAATTTGAAGGCAGGTAAATATCGGAGGATCAATCGATAGGCAGAATGATTCGCTGACGGATAGTTGTAGCAGTGCAAATGTTGCTGTCAATTGATTACAATGATGACGTTCTGAGAAAGTGAGAGATGAGAATTGGTAGAATTATCATATTTGCAGGTGGTTATTTTTATTTCTGTGGCATGGCTTATGGTGAGAGCTTTTTGGGCTTATAAAAATAAGCGGGTGGATTGGAAACGGGAACTTTTGCTTCTTACTGTATATATATGCATTGTGGTGATAACGAGGCTGGTTTATTTTCCGTTGCATCATGTGGATGGGCATATAGGGCTTCTAAAATTTGATGCCGGAAAAATATGGCCGTTATGGATTAATCTTCGTCCCTTTACTTTTGTATATGATAGATATGATGGGTGGCAGATTAACATAATCGGCAATGTGACGATGTTTATTCCGGTGGGAATTTGCTGGGGCGTATGCTTTAAAAAGTTGAACAGTATTTTAAAAGTTACCCTTGCCGGCTTTGGTTACTCGCTGTTGATAGAGCTGTCGCAGCTGTTGTTGTATGAAAGGGGTAGCGATATAGACGATCTGATTCTTAATACAACAGGTGCGTTTATAGGTGCGCTTGTATATTTCGGAACAGCCAAGATTATCGTATCTTATAAAGAAAAATGGGATAAAGAGACCTAATCTCATCCACATCGGAGACAGACTGGCATATTAGGACGAAAATGAGCGAAGAAAAAAGATTTAAGCACAAATTGAATATGCTGGAGCCGGGA
>JAILPU010000252.1 GCA_024699395.1 Lachnospiraceae bacterium
GAAGCCCCAACAATTATTCTTCTTTTGAAGATACGGTAAATTCAATTATTAATGACGTTAAGACAAGAAAGGATGAGGCTTTGTTCGAACTTACAAAGAAGTTCGACAAGTTTGAACTTAACGCATCCAATATTGTGGTTACAAAAGAAGAGATAGAGGAAGCTTATTCACTTTTGGATTCCACTCTTATTGAAGTAATAAGAAAATCAGCCGAAAATATAAGAGAATTCCACTTAAAGCAGCTTAGAAACAGCTGGTTTGATTACAAAGATGACGGAACAATTTTGGGAATGAAAATGACTCCCATAAGCTGTGCCGGTGTTTACGTTCCCGGTGGAAAAGCAGCATATCCTTCCAGCGTTTTGATGAATGTTATCCCGGCAAAGGTTGCCAATGTTGACAGAATAATAATGACAACCCCTCCTTCACCCGAAGGAAAGGTTAATCCCGGCACACTGGTGGCTGCGGATATCGCAGGCGTGGATACCATCTATAAAGTTGGTGGAGCTCAGGCTGTGGCTGCAATGGCCTTCGGTACAGAGTCTGTTCCCAAGGTGGATAAGATAACAGGACCCGGCAATATCTTCGTTGCCCTTGCAAAGAAGGCTGTATTCGGATATGTTTCCATAGATTCCATAGCAGGTCCCAGCGAGATACTGGTACTTGCCGACGAGTCCGCAGATCCTTCCTTTGTTGCGGCAGATCTTTTGAGTCAAGCAGAGCATGATGAGATGGCGAGCGCAATTCTTGTCACAACTTCCGAGAGTCTTGCCGAAAAGGTTCAGGTAAAGATAAAAGAGTTTACAGCCAAACTTGAAAGAAAAGAAATCATTGAAAAATCCCTTGATAATTACGGCTATATAATCCTTACCGACAATATGGATGATGCCGTGGAAACAGTAAATATCATCGCAAGCGAACACCTTGAGATTATGACCGTCAATCCCTTTGAAGTGATGACAAAGGTTAAGAATGCGGGAGCTATTTTCTTGGGACCTTACTCCTCGGAACCTCTTGGAGACTATTTTGCAGGCCCCAATCACATACTTCCCACCAATGGAACAGCGAAGTTCTTCTCACCTGTAAACGTTGATGATTTTGTAAAGAAAACAAGTATTATCTCTTATTCCGAGAAGGCTCTTAAGGCCGTTCATAAGGATATTGAGTGCTTTGCGCACAACGAAGGACTTACCGCACACGAAAACAGCATTAAAGTAAGATTTGAACAGGAGTGACACATATGAGAAAAGCCTCATTGGAACGTAAAACAAAAGAGACGGATATTAAGCTTACTCTTGACCTTGACGGAAGCGGAAAATCTGATATCGATACAGGTATTGGATTTTTTGATCACATGCTTCAGGGCTTTGCAAAACACGGTTTTTTCGACCTTAATGTAAATATTAAGGGAGACCTTAATGTGGACGGACACCACACGGTGGAAGACTGCGGTATTGTTTTGGGAAATGCCATCAAAGAAGCTGTGGGTGACAAAAAGGGAATATGCCGTTACGGAAGCTTTATTCTTCCCATGGATGAAGCTCTTGTGCTTTGCGCCGTTGACCTTTGCGGTCGACCTTATCTTAATTTTAATTATGATTTTAATGTTCCCATGGTAGGGGATTTGGACACCCAGCTTATAAATGAGTTCTTTTACGCTGTATCCTACAGTGGGGCAATGAACATACATTTTAAGATTTTAGACGGTGCCAATGCACATCACATTATAGAAGCTATGTTTAAGGCCTTTGCAAAGGCTCTTGACAATGCTGTAAGCTATGACGAAAGGATCAAGGATGTTCTCAGTACCAAGGGAACAATCTGACCGGTGAATAAAGTGAAAAAGAAGATTATACCCAGCATATATTTAAGCGCCGGAAAACCGGTGAGAAGCAGAGAGGACAGATCTTTTCTCGACAAGTCTGCATTGGAACTCACAGAAGAGTTTAATATTAACGGAGCCGATGCCATTCTTGTGATTGATCTTTCCAATAACGACGAGGAACATGAGCTTAACCTCGACGTTATGAAAGCAGTCTGCGAGAAAGCAGAGACCGATGTATACGGCGGCGGAAACGTTAAGCGCATGGAGGATATCAAAAAGATTCTTTATGCAGGCTGTGTGAAGGCTGTACTTGATTACGATCTTTTATCCAACGTGGAGATTACAAAAGAGGTTTCCCTTAAGTTCGGCAAAGAAAAGCTTATTGCGGGCGCTTCCGTTATTGATAACATTAAGTCTTCCACAGAACTTATAAAAGAGTATATTTCCGAGATTTTGTGTTTTGACACTCCTATGGTTAAGGAGATATCGGGAGTTTTAGACCTCCCCTATATTTGTCAGGTGGAAAAAGCAGATCTTAAAAAGATTCTGGAATATCTTTCTGCCGAAAACATGGCAGGTATCACGGGAAATGTGATCAATGACAATCTTTCCCAGATAAACGATATCAAGAAGCTTTGCAAAGATTCGGGATATGAGATAAACGAACTTACCCCCGCCTTTACTTTTGAGGATTTAAAGCTTAATTCCGACGGACTTATTCCGGTTATCGTACAGGATTATAAGACAAGAGAAGTCCTGATGTTAGCATATATGAACCGGGAGTCCTATAATCTTACTCTTTCAACAGGAAAGATGCATTACTTCTCAAGATCGAGACAATCCCTTTGGCTTAAGGGTGAAACCAGCGGTCATTTCCAGTATGTTAAGACTTTAAAACTTGACTGTGACAATGATACAATCCTTGCTTTGGTATCCCAGACGGGAGCAGCCTGCCATACGGGAAACCGTTCCTGCTTCTACAGAGATATCGCCGGTATTGAAAGGGCTGTACAGGAAAATCCTTTGGAGGTATTTGAGAAGGTTTCCGCAGTTATTAAAGACAGAAGAATCAATCCCAAGGAAGGTTCCTACACCAATTATCTTTTCGATAAGGGTATAGATAAGATATTGAAAAAACTGGGTGAGGAAGCCTGCGAGATAGTGATCGCTTCCAAAAATGTGAATTCCAACGAAGTTAAATACGAGATTTGCGATTTTTTGTATCATATGATGGTACTTATGGAAGTTAAAGATGTAACCTGGGGTGAGATTGCATCCGAACTTTCCAAGAGAGAATAATTAAAGGCGGGGTATATGGAGAATAAGGGGCTTAAGGATTTATACGAAAACATTACAAAGGTTATTACCGGCAATGAAACTGCCATTAAAATGATGATAACCTGTATGATTTCCGGGGGGCATGTCCTTGTGGAGGATGTTCCGGGAACGGGGAAAACCACCATGGCGAAGGCACTTTCCAAAAGCATTGATGCCGATATAAAAAGAATTCAGTTTACTCCTGACCTTCTTCCCGGAGATATTGTGGGTATAAATATTTTTGATAAAAACAAGGGAGAATTTCGCTTTGTAAAAGGTCCTGTTTTTACGGATATACTCCTTGCGGACGAGATTAACAGAGCAGCTCCCAGAACCCAGTCGGGACTCCTTGAGTGTATGGAGGAAAAACAGGTTTCCGTGGACGGGATATCCTATGAATTAAGTCCCGTGTTTTTCGTTATTGCGACCCAAAACCCCATAGAGTCCCAGGGAACATTTCCTTTGCCCGAGGCTCAGTCCGACAGATTTATGATGAAGATTCCTTTAGGTGACCCCAAACGTGAAACCCTGATTGAAATCATGAAGAGAAATTCTGCGGATGAACCCATTTCTCACATTGCACCTGTCCTTCAGATTAAAGACATAGAAAACGCAAGGGTTGAGTCCCTTAAAGTATTTGTAAAAGATTGTATAATCGAATATATAGCTGATATAATAATGGCAACAGGTCGTATAAGCGAAGAAAGACCCGTAAGTCCCAGAGCCGGCATTCATCTTTTAAAATGCGCCAGAAGCTATGCATATTTTGAAGGACGTAAGTTTGTTATACCCGATGATGTTAAAGCTGTTGCGACTTATGTGCTATGCCACAGGGTTTCTTCAAGCTATTCATCTTCAAAAGAGGTTAAAAAGAAACTCGAGGATTTACTTGAAACAGTAAAAGCTCCCACAGAGGATTTCGAAAAATGATACGCTTCCTTTTTATAGGTCTTATTGCGTTTTTAATTGTTTTTCTGGAAAAAAAGCTGTTTGAATATTGGTGGGACAGTGGTTTGAATATTGAACTGTCTTTTTCAAAATCCCAGATTCACATGGATGAACCCGGGATTTTGTCGCAATCGGTGGAAAATAACAAATTCCTTCCGTTGCCTTCTCTGTGCGTGAAATTTCTTACTGCAAGAGGTATTGAATTTGAAAATTCCCTTGGTTCCAATACCACCGATAACTATTACAGAAATGATATTTATCAGGTAAAGGGGAACGAGAAGATTACGAGAAGCCTTTCTTTTCAGGGTGGAAAGAGAGGCTATTATACCATTAGGGAAGCTACTCTTATAGCTTCCGACTTTATGCTTTCCGGTCATTATATCAAAAATGTTCCCGTGAATACCCATATCTATATTTTGCCCAGATTATCACGTTTAAAGGTTCTTGATAATCTTTATAAAAAGATAAACGAAACGGGCCTGATACTTCGTCAGTATCCCCCGGACCCCTTTGAATTTGCGGGTATAAGGGATTATATGCCCTACGACGACCACAGGTTCATAAACTGGAAAGCTACCTCTAAAAGCGAAGATTTAAAGGTTAATCACACTACAAACACAAGAAACAGATCTGTAAATATCCTCCTTCTTTTGTCATTAAAAAGTTTACGCTTTAACGAAGAGATATCAGAGGAGTGCATCAGTGTGGCTGCCACGTATCTTACCCGTTTTCAAAAAGACGGATTCGGTGTGGGACTTATCTCGGATCATATTAACAATCATACAGGTAAAGGCGTAATATTTGCCCCCTTCGGAGGTAAGGAACACTTAAATGAAATAATGCGAAACCTTGCCTGCCTTGACTTAAATAAACCGGATGAGAGCTTTACCCATGACAGGATACAGGATTTATTAAAGGGGCAGGATGATCTTATTATTATTTCTCCTGATGTCGATCCTAAGCTTTCTGAATTGATTAAAGAAAGAATTAAAGGGGGCAAAAACTCCTTTTGGATAGTTCCCTTTCTTCACGGATGTGTTCCCCAAATACCCAAGGGATGTGAGTTTTTTATAAAGGCAGTAAATGCGGAGATATAGATAATATGGGAAAAAGAAGGGCCTGTGAACTTATAAAGTGCTTATATTTTCAGATTGGGTTGCTCCCTTTGGCAGCCTGTGTTTATTTCGGCCTTTCTTCGATTTTTAAAGAAAAGCCCACCTATTATCTGTGGTGGCTTTGTTTGTTTCCTGTTACGGTTTTTGTAAGGTTTTTAAAATATAAAATAAACAGGTTTTATTTATATTTTCTTATTACCGTTACTCCCGTTGTACTGGGTTTTGTAACTTCTTTTCACCAAAATGCATTGAATTTCAGTCTGAGAGCGGGGCTTGTTCTTATCTTTACAGCGGGGATTTACAACAGGCTTAAACGCAAGGAGGATGATGAGCCTGTTTCTGTGATTGCAATATTTATCGCATCCTTTTCTCTGTTTTATGCTTCGGCCAAAATGGGTTTAAAGGGTTATGAACTTGTATTTTACATTCCTGTTATTATCTGTGTGGTAATATATGTTTTCCTTTTGTTTATGCAAAGATATACGGGTTTTGTAAAGAATAACAGTATAAGCTGCGCCAATATTCCCGAGGACAGTATATTTATAAGCGGCGTCTCCTTTATATTGTTTATGGGAGTTTTGCTTACTTTATTGTTTACTGCTGTGTTATATCGGGACAAGCCGGCAGTTATAAGTAACGGTCTTAAAAGTCTTATGCTTTCGGTTATGGGTTTTATATACAGATTGTTAACCCGGGGTAATTCCTGGCAGACTGTAACCGAAGAACAGTCTTTTTCCAATACCGTGTCCTCCTTTTCAGATATGATGCAGGTGAAGGATGTCAATCCCGTGATGAAATTTATCATGGATTTTCTTGAGAAGGCCGTTATAGCGGGTGCATATTTACTTATAGCCTATCTTTTGA
>JAILPU010000165.1 GCA_024699395.1 Lachnospiraceae bacterium
CAAGAACTCCGTTGATATAGTACATAACGGGAATGACGCCTGGGATTATATAAAAGCCGGGGCCTATGAAGTGATAATACTTGATATAATGATGCCGGGGATGAGCGGGCTGGAAGTGCTGTCCCTTATAAGGCGCAATAACATATCCACGCCGGTTTTATTGTTGACAGCTAAATCGGAAGTGGAGGACAGAATTCAGGGATTGGACGCAGGAGCGGACGATTATCTTCCCAAACCCTTTGATACCGGAGAACTCATTGCCAGAGTAAAAGCTCTGGGGAGAAGGAGTGAGGTTTATACCGATTCCGTAAAGACTGTGGGGAACCTGATACTTGACGGCAACAGATATGAAATGAGCGCGGGGGACAAAAGGGTTAGTCTTACCAATAAGGAGTTTCAGTTAATGGAACTTTTTACCCTTCATCCGGGATATGTTTTTTCAACAGATCATCTTATGGAAAAAATATGGGGGCTGGATACGGAGTCGGATATTGATGTGGTATGGACCCATATAGGTTTTGTCAGGAAAAAGATGAGAGCCATAGGCGCCAATGTGGAGATAAAAACAGTTCGCGGCGCCGGCTATTCCTTGGAGGTTGAATCATGATAAAAGTAATGAAGCGCAGGGTCATTCTGGCTTCCATGCTGGCTTTTTTTGCAGTGATAACGACGATAGCAGTGTTGGTTAATGTAATCAATTACGGCGTCGAAACGGCAAATGCAGATAAAACTCTGGACGCAATCCTTACATATGAAGAGAGAGCGGATTATGACGCATCGTCCCCAAAGGGGCCCATGATGCCGGATAAGCCACCCAGAGGACCGTTTATGGGGCTTCCTGATGTGGAATCCAATTACATGACCCGATTTTTTGTGGTGAGATTTGATGAGACGGGAGAGCTTAAATTCGTATCCATGGACAATATTGCATCCGTAGATGAGAACAGTGCGGCGGATTATGCCAAAAAGGCGTTGAAGAAAAAGGGTGACAGAGGCTATATAAAGGACTATCGCTTTGCAAAGTCGGGAACCGAGGAATCCGGGCTGGTGGTGTTTTTAAATGTAAGAAGAGAAAAGCAGTTTATGTTTTCACTGTTAAAACTGTCTCTTGCGGTATCCTTTGTGAGCCTTGCCATAGTATTTGTCCTGGTGGCACTTTTTTCCCAAAGAGCCATAAGACCCATTGCCAATAATATTAAGCAACAGAAACGGTTTATAACAGATGCGGGACATGAATTGAAAACTCCCCTAACTTCCATATCGGCGAGCCTTGATGTTCTTCAGATGGAGAATGGCGATAACGAATGGATTGATAATATAAAAAAGCAGACCTCGAGACTTACCAAACTTGTAAGTGAGTTGGTGACTTTGTCCAGGCTTGATGAGGTTAACCCTCTTCCAAACAAAGAGCATTTTTCACTTACAGATGCCTCATGGGAAATTATGGAAATCTACAAGTCTCAGGCTAAGGCTTTGGGGAAAACTCTTTCGGGAAACATAGAAGAAAATGTGGAGATGTACGGAGAAAGAGGCTCAATTTGCAGGATGCTGTCGGTTTTATTGGATAATGCGGTGCGATATTCCGATGAGGAGAGTGAAATCCGCTTTACTGTCCGTAAGAAAAAAAATAAGATTTTTATAGAGACCTTTAATACCTGCAAGTATGACACACCGCCTGATGTGGACAGACTTTTTGACAGATTTTACAGACCGGATGACTCCAGAAACTCAGAGACCGGAGGAACAGGTGTGGGATTAGCTATAGCCAAGGCGGTGGTGGAATCTCACGGAGGAAAGATTCGGGCTGAGTGTTCCACCGGGAAAACAATGACCATAACCATATTGATATAGAAATATAAAAAAGACGAAGAGCGTTGACAAGTCGGTGAAAGACATGTTGGCGCTTTTTTCTTATTTTTAAAAAATTTTGACATTACTTCAGGTTCATTTCAGGTTGGTATATTAACATGTGATTGTACCTCAGTTGAGGATATAAATTTGTTGTGATGAAGATATTTTGTAATGCAACTTAAATACGCGTTA
>JAILPU010000258.1 GCA_024699395.1 Lachnospiraceae bacterium
GTACGGAATGACCGTACTCCTTGGCCTGAAGCACAACTCTGTCATAATTAATAATTATATCCCCAAGCACGGTTTTCGACCAGTCTAAGGAGGAACTTATAGGTTCCCTTGATCCCGAGACCGACAAAACCGTGCTTGGGGATATAATTATTAATTATGACAGAGTTGTGCTTCAGGCCAAGGAGTACGGTCATTCCGTACTCAGGGAATTTGCTTTTCTTGTGGCTCACAGTATGTATCATTTATGCGGTTACGACCATATGAGTGAAGAAGAAGCCAAGGTTATGGAAGAAAAGCAGGAAAATACACTGATTGAATTAAATATTTTAAGGGATTAGATAATGAGTTCAAAGGAAAATTACAAGAATATATATAAATATCTTTACGAAGCTTTTGTGTGGCTGTTTTTGATATGGATCGGCATAAAGAGCGGGGATGAGAGCATATATTTCCTCATGGGGGGATTTGAATTGTTTGTTTTGTTCAAATCCTTTATTCACGATTCCTTCGGAAACAATCTGGGAAAGCTTATTAAGAACAGACTCCATAAGGAACAGTACAGGAATGTAAACACCATCAAGAGATTTTCGGCTGTATTTTATCTTTTGTTTTCCTTTATTTTAAGTTTGGGAATGATACTGGCTGCCGCACCCATATGCCACAAGCTTTTCGGTGCCGACAATATCAGATATGTGATATACATACTTGCCCTTAACCTTTTTATCCTTGGAATCAATGAGATATTAAGCGGATTCCTTGTGGGGGAAGGTTTTATTCAGGCAGTTAATGTGGGTTATCTTCTCAATACCCTTTTTATGCTGTTATCGGGGATTATTTTCGGAAGTATTTCCTACAATTATGCCGTGAAGGTCTGCGCCCTTTTGAAAGATGATATTTACAAAGGTTTTTATCTCGCCATGGGTTGCGCTGGGGCTATGCTTCTTTCTTCTTTTCTTATTTTTATTTATTATTTTATTTATTATATCCTTGTTTCAAGACAGAGGGCTTACCATGAGGGCATTAATACCGTGGAATCATTGAAGATTACCGTATGGCCCTTGTTTAAGCATACTTTGTTCAGGGGGCTTTCGGGATTCCTTAAGAATATTCCTTTCTTTCTTTTTATTATTTTTGCAAGAAATCGAATGAAGGAGGAGATTTCCCTTGCAAGTCTCGGGGGATTTTATTCCGGATTTATACTTACCTGCAGATTTTTTGTCACTCTTATTATTATTTCTTCCATAACCCTTTGCCACAAGGGATGTCTTATTTTCAATAAGGGCGAGGTGAGAAATTCCAGAGGATTTTTAAATGCGGGAATTCATTTTGCCTTTGTAAAGGGCTTGGGTTTCAGCGCATTTGTATGTATGGGAGCAAAGCTTATCTCCGGAGTATTATGCGTTAGTGATGTGAAGGCAGGCACCATGCTTTTCAGATTCGGATGTGTATTTATATTCTTTTATGCCTTGAGCTTCATCGTTTCTGAATGCCTTGAAATGGCAGGTTCCTACATACCGGATATTATTTTAAATTCCATCGGTGTTGTGTTTTTTGTGCTTCTTATAGCATTCCTTCCTTCCGGTATCGGCAAAAATGTTAATACCATAATGGACACTTTTGTTATTTATTCGGTGGTTACTTTCTGTTTGGGAATGTTTATTTTTTACAATATTTTCGGTATCAGAATCAATTTTATTAAAAATCTTGTATTGCCCCTGACAATGGCGGCATTAAGTGCTGTTGTTACAGGCCTTATCACTTATGCATTGGGGCCTCATGTGGGTTATGGATTTGTTTTTGTGATAGGAATTGCTTTGTATTACCTGTTGTATAATCTTTGCCTGATATTTATCAGGAATTTTTCCGAGGCGGAGATGAAATATATGCCGGTGTACATTAAGATTAATTCCTTTGTTGAGATTTTCAGAGGCTGATTATGGGGAAGGATTTATATAAGAGACGCGTGGCGGTAATAGGCGGGGGAGCATCTGGGATTGTAGCCTGTATAAGCGCCCTTTGGGCCGGGGCTGATGTGACTTTGTTTGAAAAAGAGAAGGATGTTGCGAAGAAAGTGCTTATGACAGGTAACGGTAAGTGTAATCTTGGCAATATCTTTTTGAGTGAAGATAAATATTACACAGGGGATTCTAAGAAGCTTAAAGCTTTGCTGGATAGATTTGACACCCAAAGTCTTATTGATTTTTTTAAAAAGACGGGGCTTATGGTAAAGGCAAAGGGAGCTTATCTTTATCCCTTGAGCGAACAGAGCGCTACCGTTAAAAATATACTTAAAAATGAGATTATAAAGCAGGGGGTTCGACTTTTTAGCGATACTGCCGTGGAAGCAGTTTATTCTAAAGGGGGAAGCATATATGTGAAATATTATGCGGGAACCCTTAAGTTTGATGCCTGTATTATATGTACCGGCTCCTTTGCTTCTTTTAAGGATATTTCCAAGGTTAATTCTTATGAGCTGGCCAAGGGCTTTAAGCACAAAATTGTACCTGTAACTCCGGCTCTTTGCGGTCTTAGATCGGACGAAAGCTTTTTTGATGAGATTGCAGGTGTGAGAGCGGAGGGATCGGTTTCTCTTTGGATTGACGATATCTTAAAGGGAACACAAAGGGGAGAAATTCAGTTTACGGATTACGGTATCTCCGGGATTCCCACTTTTTGTCTAAGCCGTATGGCAACAAAGGCTCTTTTGGATGGAAGCAGTGTGTTTGCCCATGTTGATTTTTTGCCGGAGATTTCCTTTGAAGAACTTATAGATAAGGACAGTGAAAGAAGAAAGCTTTTGGGTAAAGCATCTCTTTATGAGTATACCGAAGGAATGCTTAACAGGAAGCTTATGGATATGCTTATTAAGAAAGTCGGTCTTAATAAGGACATGAAGGTAGAAAAAGTGTCGGTATCTTCTTTGGAGAAACTTTATTCACTTATTAAGAATCTCAAGGTTCATATAGTTGGGGATACGGGATTTTTAAAGGCCCAGGTTTGCGCCGGAGGTGTGGATCTTTCGGAACTTGATGATAATCTTATGTCCAAGCTTTGTGAAAATGTATATTTTGCCGGGGAGATTATCGATGTGGACGGCATTTGCGGAGGATTCAATCTTCACTGGGCATTTATGACGGGATTCATAGCAGGGAAATCTGCGGCATTTGGCGGCGAAAACGAGAGTTAAAGAATGGATTGTTTGTTAATTAAGAGTAAATTTAGCACGTGGTATTGAAAACGAAAGTTAACGGTGATGATTCCAATAATTGGTGAGAAAATTTTAGTTTTCGGGAAAATGGATTGAGTGCCTGAGAATGCGACGTGACATTGACTGAAAGGAACGTAGCTCTGTATGGTTATAATAAGACAGATTAAACTTGGTATAAATCATACCGAGGAAGATCTTAGGGATAAAATAGCGGGCATCTGCAGGGTAAATAAGGATTGCCTTAAATCCTATGAAATCGTAAGAAAAAGCATAGATGCCAGAAAAAAGCCGGATTTGTATTACATCTATACCGTTACGGCATCTTTTACATCTGAAAAGAAAATAAGGTTTAAAACCGGCGAAATTGAAAAATATAATATCAAACCATACTTTTTTCCCCGGGTTTCTGTTAAAGATAATAACAATCGACCTGTTATTATCGGTTTTGGACCTGCGGGGATGTTTTGCGCCTATATGCTGGCGGTTAACGGATTTAAGCCCATTGTCTATGAAAGAGGTAAAAGGGTTGAAGAAAGAATCCGGGATGTGGAGAAATTCTGGGAAACCGGAATACTTGATACTGCGTCCAATGTTCAGTTCGGAGAAGGGGGCGCGGGAACTTTTTCCGACGGTAAATTAAATACACTTGTTAAGGATAAGTACGGAAGAAACAGGTTTGTCCTTGAAACCTTTGTGAAATTCGGAGCCGATAAAAGTATTCTTTATGATGCCAAACCCCATGTGGGTACCGATAAGCTTATGGGTATTGTAAAGGGCATGAGGGAAGAGATTATAAAATGTGGGGGAGAAATTTATTTTGAATCCGCCCTCACCGATATTGAGGTGGAAGAAAACGAACTTCGTGCCATATATATTAACGGGGAAAGAAAAGAATGCTCTTTGATGTGTCTTTGTCCCGGTCACAGCGCCAGGGATACCTTTGAAATGCTTTATCAAAAGAAGGTTGATATGTCACCAAAATCCTTTGCTGTGGGCTTCAGGGTCTCACATCCTCAGGAGTTGATCAATATTGACCAATACGGTTTAAAGGACCCGGGCACCTTGGGGGCTGCACCCTATAAGCTTGCCACCAAAAGTTCAAAAGGCAGAGGCGTGTATTCCTTCTGCATGTGTCCCGGTGGATTTGTGGTTAATGCTTCCAGTGAAGAAAACAGGCTTTGCGTTAACGGTATGAGTTACTCCGACAGAGGTTCTTCATCCGCAAACAGTGCTGTTGTGGTTACAGTGGATCCCGAAGATTTCGGAGGGGATTCACCTATGGACGGTATTGCTTTCCAAAGAGATATTGAAGCAAAGGCATTTGAAATTGGAAAGGGCAAGATTCCCGTTGAGAAATACAGGGATTTTAAATTTAAAGTTACCGGTAAGGAAGATACAGAAGACAGAGTGGTCGGAACAGACAGGGTACCGGTGGCAGACAGAGTAGCCAAAACAGACAGAGCAGTCTTGGCAGATATTTCAGATAGAGCCGATATATCGGATAGAGCAACCGGAGCAGATAGCGCAGTCATTGAATATACAACAGACAGAGAAGAGGCTGCATTCCCCGGATATACTCCCGATGTAAAAGGGGAGTATGTAAATGCAGACCTTACAGGGATTCTTCCCGTTATCCTCAATGAAGCTTTTGTGGAGGGCATGGAGGAATTTGACAGGAAAATAAAAGGTTTTGCAGGGGATTCCTGCTTTATGCTGGGGGTGGAAGCAAGAACTTCGTCGCCTTTACGCATTGAAAGAAATGAGGATATGGAGAGCCTTAATATCAAGGGTTTGTTCCCTGTAGGGGAAGGCGCAGGTTATGCCGGAGGGATCACCTCCGCCGCCATGGACGGAATTAAATGCGCCGAAGCAGTTGCAAGTATATTGTGATGTAACGAACCGAATGGAATCAAATGGGTCCGGGCTGTTGCATGTATATTGTGATTTGGGCGCACCAAAGGTCATCAAATGCGTTGATACTCATGCAGGTATATTGGGATTTTGCTGTGTTTGACATAATTAAATGCTATGAAGCAGTTACGGACATTTTGAGTTAATTAAGAGAATAATTGACGATATAAGGTTTTTTAAGTAGAATAGATATTTAGAATGATTACGGAGCAATAAAGAAATGAATTTAAGAGAGTCAATAAAAGATAAGAGAAGAATAGTTATTAAAATAGGTTCCTCGTCCCTTCAGCACAAGGAAACAATGGATATGGATTACGTAAAGCTGGAGAAGCTTGTACGTGAACTGTGTGATATTCACAATCAGGGTAGAGATGTGGTCCTGGTTACCAGCGGTGCCATTGCGGCAGGTAAGAAAGCCCTTAATTTT
>JAILPU010000267.1 GCA_024699395.1 Lachnospiraceae bacterium
TATCAGAGCTCGGATATTTTGTTGTCAGTGGAGTTTGTGTATGGTCAGATGCTTCGTTAAAACCGGCAGATGACGAGGTCGTACTGTCAATGGATTTTGTGTACTGACAGATACTGCATGTAAAAGGAAAAACCATGGAAGAAACAGGAAACAGAAAGCAAAAGGCCTTAGGGTACAGAAAGAGCGTCGACCCTCTGCTTAAATATATTCCCTGGTTTGAAAGCCACAAGGGTGAGGATGCGGCGGTAATGTATGCGGGAAATGAGGAGAAAGATAAGATTTTCGGCTTCCCCGTTTATGACAGCACCATTATGGCTTTTGTGAAGAGCGCCTCTTTGGGGGATCTTATGGATAAGAATTACCCCTATATATATACCAGAAATCATATAAAGAGCAGGGAGGATGAAAAAAGGCTTATCAGAGTAGCCGATATTGATTCCTTTGATATTTTGAAGGGAATCCTGTCCAAGTATGTTCTGGAGGGAATGAGAAAAGGGACAGTGTGGAGTGTAGCTGTCAATGAGGGCATTTTTTTGAGTATTCTCCTGAAAATGAAGGAAATCCTTGATTTTTGGGATAAGCATGATTCCATGCTAACATAATTAACGAGAAGGGTTTACTATTATGGGTGACAAGTCGGTACAGAAAAAGAAGTATATCGTTGAGACGGCAAGGCAGGTTTTCGTGGAAAAAGGTTTCAAGACCGTGACCATGAAGGATATAGTTGAAGCCTGCGGTATAAGCCGAGGAGGTCTTTATCTTTATTTTGAAAACACCGCGCAGATATTTGCGGCAGTGCTCAAGATGGAGAGGGAAGAGAACGGTGATGTTTTCGCCGAAAGTATTAAAGAGGATGCCACAGCGGCGGATATTCTGATTCTTTTCTTAAAGGAACAGAAGAAGGAGCTGGTGCGCAAGAAAAATACTCTTACCCAGGCCATATATGAATACTACTTTGAAAATAATCTTCCCAAGAAGGAAAATGTCTTAAAGAAACAGTTCGATTCAGCAGTGAAGATAATTGAACGTCTCATAGAGGCAGGGGTAGAGGCCGGCGAATTTGCCTGTGAGGATTTTGCGGGAACGGCCAGAAATATAATGTACGTACTTGAAGGTCTTAAGATAGCTTCACAGACGATGGGAATCACAGCAGAAGCTGTGGACCGTGAAATAATGTATATTTTAAAGAGCCTTGGTGTGGAGGAGTAATCCTTCACTCCGGGGTTTTTGATGTATTAAATAGAGAATGATTTGGAGGCTTTAGTTTTATATGGGTAACGTAAGACGTGTATATGTGGAAAAGAAGGCGCCTTATGCTGTAAAAGCAAGAGAATTGCACGATGACATTGAAAATTATCTGGGTATCAAAACCGATAATGTGAGAATGTTCATTCGCTACGACGTGGAGGATATCTCCGACGAGACGTTTGAATTGGCATGCAGAACGGTTTTTTCCGAACCCCCTGTAGATGATATATATTTGGAGAAACTTGAGATAGGCGATGACGCAGCAGGTTTTTCCGTGGAATATCTTCCCGGACAGTTCGACCAGAGAGCCGATTCGGCTATGCAGTGTATCCGTTTCCTCAATGAAAACGAGAACTGTGTTGTAAAGACGGCTGTAACCTACGTATTTGAAGGGAATGTTTCCAAGGAAGATGTGGAGGCCATAAAGGCTTACTGCATTAACCCCGTGGATTCAAGAGAAGCTAAAAAGGATAAGCCCGATACACTTATCACTAAGTTTGAAGAGCCCGATGACGTGAAAGTCTTCGATGGTTTCTGCGATATGAAGGACAATGAATTAAGAGACCTTTATGACTCTTTAATGCTTGCTATGACCTACAAAGACTTTATTCATATCAGAAACTATTACAGGGACGAGGAAAAGCGCGATCCCAATATGACCGAGATCAGAGTACTTGATACATATTGGTCGGATCACTGCAGACATACCACCTTCTCCACAGAGTTAAAGAACGTAACCTTTAAAGAAGGTTATTATAAAACACCTATCGAGACCAGCTATTTAAGCTATCTCGACACAAGAAGCGAACTCTTTAAGGACAGAGACGATAAATTCGTATGCCTTATGGATCTTGCTCTTATTGCAATGCGCAAGCTTAAAAAGGACGGAAAACTTGAGGACATGGAGAAGTCGGATGAAATCAACGCCTGCTCCATAGTGGTTCCCGTGGTTCTTGATTACGGTGATTACAAAGAAGAAGAGGAATGGCTTGTGTTCTTTAAAAACGAGACACACAACCATCCCACAGAGATAGAGCCCTTCGGTGGAGCCGCAACCTGTCTCGGAGGCGCCATCAGAGATCCCCTTTCGGGAAGAGGATATGTATATCAGGCAATGCGCGTTACCGGCGCTGCGGATCCCAGAATCCCCATTAAGGATACCCTTAAGGGAAAACTTCCCCAGAAGAAGATTGTAAAGGGTGCTGCGGGAGGATATTCTTCCTACGGAAACCAGATAGGTCTTGCAACAGGCCTTGTAAAGGAAATTTACCACCCTGATTATGTGGCTAAGAGAATGGAAATCGGTGCCGTTATGGGTGCCGCTCCCAGAAAGAGTGTTATAAGAGAAAATTCCGATCCCGGAGATATCATTATACTTCTTGGCGGAAGAACCGGCCGTGACGGATGCGGTGGAGCAACGGGAGCCAGCAAGGTTCATACCGAGGAGTCCATCAATGAGTGCGGCGCAGAGGTACAGAAGGGAAATGCTCCCACCGAGCGTAAGATACAGCGTCTCTTCAGACGTCCCGAGGTTAGTTCCCTCATCAAGAAGTGTAACGACTTCGGTGCCGGCGGAGTGTCTGTAGCCATAGGTGAATTGGCAGACGGTCTTGTGGTGGATCTTGATCTTGTACCCAAGAAATATGCGGGTCTCGACGGAACAGAACTTGCCATCTCCGAATCTCAGGAGAGAATGGCCGTTGTAGTAGCCCCCGAAAACAAGGATGAATTCCTTTCCTATGCGGCAGAAGAAAATCTTGAGGCAACAGTTGTAGCAACTGTTACCAAAGAGAAGCGTCTTGTGTTAAAATGGAGAGGAAAGGATATAGTAAATCTTTCAAGGGCATTTTTGGATACCAACGGAGCTCATCAGGAGACCGATGTATGCGTGGATATCCCCGAGAAAGAGGATGATTACTTTGAAAAATATGCCGTAAGCGGTGTTGAGGACGCCGTAGAGGCTGAGGATTTCAAGAAAGCTTTGACATTAAGCTTACAGGATCTTAACGTATGTTCCCAGAAGGGTCTTGTTGAGATGTTTGATGCTTCCATCGGCGCGGGAAGTGTGCTTATGCCCTACGGTGGTAAATATCAGCAGACAGAGACTCAGGCTATGGTTGCCAAGCTTCCTGTGCTTGACGCTTCCTGCGATACCGTAACCATGATGAGCTACGGCTTCGACCCTTACCTCTCAAGCTGGAGCCCTTACCACGGAGCAATTTACGCTGTTGTGGAATCCATGTCCAAGATTGTGACTTCCGGCGGAGATGCATCACGCATCAGATTTACCTTCCAGGAATACTTTAAGAGAATGACTCAGGATCCCGAGAGATGGAGCCAGCCTTTCGCAGCTCTTCTTGGTGCCTACGATGCTCAGATTGGTTTCGGACTTCCTTCCATCGGAGGAAAGGACAGTATGTCCGGTACCTTTAACGATATAGACGTTCCTCCCACACTTGTTTCCTTTGCTGTGGATACCGGAAGTGTGAAGAATGTTATATCACCTGAATTAAAGAAAGCCGGCAACAAGCTTGTTCTCTTTACCATCCCCAAGGATGAGTACGAGATACCCATGTATGCTGAGGTTATAAAGACTTACGATCTTATTCACAATCTTATTAAAGAGGGTAAGATAAGATCCGCTTACACCGTGGATTCCAAGGGTGTGCTCACAGCTCTTTCCAAGATGGCCTTCGGAAACAGACTTGGAGTTAAGATTGACGAAGAGGTTCAGTTAAGAAATCTTTTCGCCAACGGAATCGGCGATATCGTATGTGAAGTTGAAGGCGACTTCGATCTTAACGAGCTTGATGTGGATTATGTTTCTCTCGGTGAGGTTACCGAGGAACCTGTTATTGCAAAGGGCAGTGACAAGATTTCGCTTGATGAGGCCTATGAGATTTACTCCAAACCCTTATCAAAGGTATATCCTCAGGTTTCATGCGAAGATAAGACCAAACTGGATATCCCTCTTTACAAAGCTTCGGATATCTATGTATGTAAAAATAAGATTGCAAAACCCACTGTATTTATTCCCGTATTCCCCGGTACCAACTGTGAGTACGATTCGGCTCAGGCCTTTAAGAGAGCCGGTGCCAATGTGGTGACAAAGGTATTTAAGAACCTTACCGCCGAAGATATACGTGACAGTGTGGCAGAGTATGAGAAAGCAATCGCAAATGCTCAGATTATAATGTTCCCCGGTGGATTCTCAGCGGGTGACGAGCCTGACGGAAGCGCCAAGTTCTTCGCCACAGCTTTCAGAAATGAAAAGCTTAAGGAGGCGGTTGAAGATCTTCTCAATAAGAGAGACGGACTTATCCTGGGTATCTGTAACGGCTTCCAGGCTCTTATCAAACTGGGACTTGTGCCCGAAGGAAAGATTGTGGGTCAGGACGAGAATTCACCCACACTTACATTCAATACCATCAACAGACATATCTCCAAGATGGTATACACCAAGGTTGTTTCCAATAAGTCCCCCTGGCTTATGCAGGCGGAATTGGGAGGCACCTACTGCAATCCCGCTTCACACGGTGAGGGTCGTTTCGTAGCGGGAAAAGAGTGCATAGAAAAGCTGTTTAAGAACGGTCAGGTTGCAACTCTTTATTCGGACATGGACGGAAATGTTTCCATGGATGAGATTTACAATGTTAACGGTTCCTACAGTTCAATAGAGGGTATCACCTCCGCAGACGGAAGAGTTCTTGGTAAGATGGCTCATTCCGAGAGAAGAGGGGACGGAGTGGCTCTCAATATTTACGGACAGCAGGATATCAAGATATTTGAATCGGGAGTATCATATTTTAAATAAAATAAGCGGGTAGTAAATTTGAAAGGAGAGACAGCCTATGCTAATGACATTGATTCCTTTGTTCGACGAAGAAATGAAGGTTAAGGCTTATTCGGTGTTCGCTCAGAAGAATAATTATCTTCTCAATCCCATGATGATGGGAACGGCCAGATTTGACGGCGCCACCAGTATTCAGGGGCTGGAAGTAATCCAGGCCATGGGTATAGAGACCATATCCGACGATGTGGATATTTTCGTGCCCATAAGCAATATCAATGTTTTTACGGATGTGGACAGTCAGTGCGGTGACATACCTCATAACAGAATCGTATTTCTCATAGACAATACGATACCTCCCATAGATATGTATATATCCAGGCTGGAAGATCTTAAGAAGAGGGGATTCGGTCTTGCCATAAGAAAGCTGGCGGTTTCCGAATTTGAAAGCTACAAGGCTGTGCTTCAGTTGATGGATTATGTATTCCTCAACAATAAAAAGGTGGCCATCGACAAAGCAAAGATTTATTTTTCCAAGCTTTATCCCCATATAAAGCTTTGCGCAGGAAACATCGAAACTGCCGAAATCTTTGAACAATTGAAGAAGGGCGGCGGCTACCAGTTCTACGAAGGAGTATTTTACAGAACGCCTCTCACCAAGGGTGAAAAAGAGGTGGCTCCCCTTAAAGTTAACTACATAAAACTTCTGAATATAGTAAACAGCGAGAATTTTGAGCTCTCCGAAGCAGCGGATACCATAGGACGAGATACGGCTCTTACCATTTCACTTTTGCGTATGGTTAACAATATGACTGTTAATTCCGGTATCACCACAATCCGCCATGCTGCGGCAATGCTGGGACAGAGAGAACTCAAAAAGTGGATTAATACCGCGGTTGTTAACGCCCTCTGTGCCGATAAGGCCAATGAGGTTACTAGGTTGTCGCTTCTCAGAGCCAAATTTGCCGAGAATCTGGCACCTGCATTTGAGATGGCAGCATTAAAGGACGAATTGTTCCTTATGGGTCTTTTCTCGGTGCTTGACGTAATACTTGACAGAAGCATGGAAGAAGCTTTGAACATGATGACGGTGGTGGACGATATAAAGAAGGCCCTTGTTGACAGAACCGGTAAACTTGTCAAAGTATATGATTTCATGATCCAGTATGAGGAGGCCAATTGGCCTGAGATTTCAAGACAGATGATAATCGAAAATCTCGATGACGGTGTAATAACCGGCGCATATATGGATGCGCTTGAGTGGTACAAAAACGTTATGACAGGTAAAAACTGATAAAAGAAAAGGGGCCCGGACGGGCCCTTTTTTGGAGAGTGGGATGAATACGGTTAATTATCATAATGAATTACTCAAGATTATAGATAAGGTGGAGGAAACTGCTGAGAGGGAGCACAAGCCGGCTAAACTTTTGCTCCACAGCTGTTGTGCCCCATGTTCCAGCTATTGTCTGGAACTTTTATGCAGCCATTTTGAAACTACGGTTTTTTATTACAATCCCAATATTACCGATGCCTATGAATATCTTTTGAGGATGGAGGAGCAAAAGAGGCTTATTGCCTGCTTTAACGCCGAAAGAAGAGGTTATCATATACACATAAAGGAGGGGGATTACAATCCCTTAACTTTTTTAAAGATGTGCAACGGATATGAAAAATGTCCCGAGGGTGGAGACAGGTGCTTTAAGTGCTACAGGCTTCGCCTTGAAAAAACTGCGGCCACAGCCAAAAAGGAAGGCTTTGATTATTTCGGTACCACCCTTACCATCAGTCCCCTTAAGAACGCCGCCAAGATTAACGAAATCGGAAGCGAGTTGGCTGCTGAATATAAAGTTAACTGGCTTTACAGTGATTTTAAAAAGAATGAAGGATTTAAGAGATCCATAGAGCTCTCCAAGGAATACAATCTGTACAGGCAGAATTTCTGTGGCTGTATTTATTCTCAAAATAAAGAGAGCAAAAACGATAACGGAGGAACAGAGTGAAAAGTTTAGTAGAGATTCTCACAGGCGCTGTGGGCGACGCCTTTGAAAAAGCAGGTTATGACAGAAATTTGGGTAAGGTCAATGTTTCCAACAGACCCGACCTTTGCGAATATCAGTGTAACGGTGCCATGGCTGCGGCCAAGGTTTACAAGAAAGCCCCCATCCAGATTGCCCAGAGTGTGGTGGATGTTTTAAAGGACAGTGATGTTTTCGGGATGGTGGACTGTGTCGCTCCCGGTTTTATCAATCTTAAGGTCTCCGATAAGGCTCTTTTTGACTATATCGATGAGATTGCTAAAGACCCTAAGTTTGGTCTTTCGAAGCCCGAGAAGATTAAGAAAATTATGATTGATTACGGCGGTCCCAATGTTGCAAAGCCTCTTCACGTGGGACATCTCAGATCTGCCATTATCGGTGAGAGCATCAAAAGAATCTGCCGCTTCGCGGGCCATGAAGTTATCGGTGATGTTCATCTTGGTGACTGGGGTCTTCAGATGGGTCTTGTTATCCTTGGTTTACAGGAAGAGAAGCCCGATCTTGTTTATTTTGATGATTCTTATACCGGGGATTACCCCGCAGAGGCTCCCTTTACCATCGGTGAGCTTGAAAATATTTATCCCGCCGCGTCCAAGAAATCCAAGGAGGACGAGGCTTTTAAAGAGAGAGCCATGGAGGCTACCAAGAAGTTCCAGACCGGCGTTAGAGGTTACAGAGCTTTAGGTCAGCAGATTATCAATGTTTCCGTGCCCGATCTTAAGAAAAATTATGCCAATATCAATGTCAGCTTTGACCTTTGGAAGGGTGAGAGCGACGTTCAGGACAGGATTCCGGGTATGGTGTCCTATATGAAAGACAACGGTTTCGCTTATTTAAGTGACGGCGCCCTGGTGGTTGACGTTAAGGAGGACAAGGATACCAAGGAAATGCCTCCCTGCATGATCTTAAAGAGCGACGGTGCCGCTCTTTACAACACCACGGATCTCGCTACCATTCTCGATCGTATGGAAACATACAATCCCGATGAGATTATTTATCTCACCGACAAGAGACAGAGTCTTTATTTTGAGCAGGTCTTCAGATGTGCCAGAAAGACCAAGCTCGTCAATGAGGATACCAAGCTTGTCTGGATCGGTTTCGGTACCATGAACGGCAAGGACGGCAAGCCTTTTAAAACCCGTGACGGCGGTGTTATGCGTCTTGAGAATCTTGTGGCTGACACCAAGAGCGAAATGCTTAAGAAAATCAAGGAAGGCAACAGACTTCCCGACGAGGAAGCTTTGAAGGTTGCGGATATCGTTGCTGTCAGCGCCCTTAAATACGGCGACCTTTCCAATCAGGCTTCCAAGGATTATATTTTCGATCTCGACAGATTTACTTCCTTTGAAGGTGATACCGGTCCTTATATTCTCTACACCATGGTTCGTATCAAATCCATTATGGCCAAGTACGATCAGTCCGGCAAGAATTCTTTTGAGGCTAAACTCAAAGTGCCTGTTACCGAGACCGAAAAGCAGCTTATGCTTTTGCTTGCTGCCTTTAACACCATGATGGAGGGGGCTGTCAATGAACTTGCTCCCCACAGAGTTTGCGCTTATATCTACGATGTGGCCAATGCCTTTAATCGTTTCTATCATGAGACCAGAATCTTGAACGAGGAAGATGAGGACAAGAAAGAGGGGCTTATTGCTGTGCTTGGGCTTACCTTGAAGATCCTCGAAACCTGTATCGACGTGCTGGGATTCGAGGCTCCCGACAGAATGTAGGACGCGTCGTGACGGGTTAAATGCAAGGGACGGAGTCGTCATGACGGTTAATGCGAATGGGACGGAGGCGTCATGGGGCAGTATATTTGCTCTCGGCACACTCTCGTTCGTTGTGTACCGTAGCGGACGCTAAACTCAAACTGCGCTGCGCTTGTTTTCGCTAAGCGCCGACGGCACACAAAGGCCTTCGAGCAAACACACCGCCCCACATCCGCCTCCTGCGAATTGCGGGTTGATGGTTCTTCGGGGACGAAGTTATCACAGCAGTTAGTGCGAATGGGACGGAGTCGCCATGACGGTTGAAAAGCAAGGGACGGAGGCGTCATGGGGCAGTATATTTGCTCTCGGCACACTCTCGTTCGTTGTGTACCGTAGCGGACGCTAAACTCAAACTGCGCTATGCTTGTTTTCGTTAAGCGCCGACGGCACAC
>JAILPU010000287.1 GCA_024699395.1 Lachnospiraceae bacterium
GCAAAACTGCTCTTACAGTTCATTAAATTCATACCCATATCCTCCGATATCCTTTTATTTATAACGCCCCCCTTACAGTCGAAAGATTAACATAGATACAAACTTAAGTCAATGATTATTTTTTGTCAATCAACTCAACCAGTATCAATCAGTCATTTCTGTCCCACATTTTTTTGTTATCAGCCGGTACATAATAATGCCGAAGCACATAAAATGAACCGCCGCTGTCATTATCCAGCTTATGGGATATGAAATGTAAAGCCAGGTAAGCTCATGATGATTTTTAAAAACAGTCATTATCCATATTATTCTGAAAAGGCAGGCGCCGCTTAGGGATACGAACATGGGTATAATGGAATATCCCATTCCTCGCAAAACCCCCACGATTGTGTCCATAAAACCGCAGAGGAAGTAGATGGTGCATATAACTCCCAGTCTCACCATACCGTAATGAATGGCTTCATCCCCTTTAACATAAAGCCCCAGTAAAGTCCTTCCGAAAAAATAGGAAGCATTTCCAAGAATAAGTCCCACAAAGAAAACAAGCCCCTCGCAAATAAAAGCAAGTTTCACGATTCTCTTATATTTTCCGGCTCCGTAATTCTGACCGGCAAAGCTTACTGCACATTGATAAACACCGTTCATTGCCATATATACAAAGCCCTCTACGCTTATAGCCGCCGAGTTACCCGCAACCACGATTTTTCCGAAGGAATTAACCGAAGACTGAATAACAATATTGGAAAGAGAAAACAGTGCGCCCTGAAGACCTGCGGGAAGTCCTATACCCACAAGTTTTAAAAGCTTGTCCTTCTTAATGGAAAGCTTCTTAAATTCCAGCTTATAAGCTCCTTCGCACTTAGAAAGACATCTCAAAATAAGGAATGCGGAAAGAACCTGTGATATAACCGTAGCGCAAGCCACTCCCGCAACGTCCATTCTGAACAATATCACAAAAATTAAGTTTAATATAACGTTAAGGATTCCCGCTGTAAAAAGGTAATATAGAGGTCGTTTTGTATCTCCCACGGCTCTTAAAACCGAGGAGCCGAAATTATATAAAGCAGAAGCAGGTATTCCCAGACAGTAAAGCCTTAAATACAAAAGACTTTTAGGGAGAATATCCCCGGGCGTCGCCATTGTAACAAGGGTCCTGTGGGAAACAGCTATACCCACAAAGCACATTACAATTCCACCTACAAGAGCGGTCATAACCGAGGTATGAACCGTTTCTTCCAGTTCTTTATCCTGCCCTGCGCCGAAATATCTGGCCACAAGAACATTTGCCCCCACAGCAAGACCTATAAGGATATTAACAAGAAGATTTATTAAAGATGTGGTACTTCCCACAGCGGCAACGGAATCATCGCCGCAAAAATTTCCCACAACCATAAGATCCGCGGCATTAAACACAAGCTGAAGCACCCCGGATGCCATAATAGGAAAATAAAACTTTAAAATCTTGGGAAGAAGTTTTCCCTCACACATATTGATTTCATATTTGGAAGTAGAGGACATTTTTTACTCCGTAAAAACAGGGTTATCCTTCAAACAATAGTTTAAAGAGACAACCCCTTATAATTATTTGTTGTTTATGTAATTGATAAGTCCGCCGTCATTAATGATTTTCTGCATAAATTCAGGGAAAGGCTGACCTTTATATGAATGATTTTTGGTAAGATTGGTTATCACACCCGTATCAAAATCAATCTCCACCTCATCGCCGTCCTCAATATCCTTGGATGCTTCTGCGCATTCTATAATGGGAAGGCCGATATTAATGGCATTTCTGTAAAAAATACGAGCAAAGGTCTCAGCGATAACGCAGCTTACCCCTGCAGCCTTTATGGAAATAGGCGCATGCTCTCTGCTGGAACCGCATCCGAAGTTTTTGTCGGCAACGATTATATCGCCTTTTTTAACCTTGTTAACAAAATCCTTGTCAATGTCCTCCATACAGTGAAGAGCAAGCTCTGCGGGGTCAGAAGAATTAAGGTATCTTGCGGGTATTATTACATCGGTATCCACATTGTCACCGAATTTAAAAGTTCTTCCTTTTGCGTTCATGATATCTCCTCTCAAAACATTTTATAAAGGTCTGCTTATTGTGCCGGTCAATGCACTTGCTGCAGCGATGGTGGGACTTGCAAGATAAATCTCTGAATTGATATGTCCCATTCTTCCCACAAAGTTTCTGTTTGTGGTGGAAACGCATCTCTCACCGTCCGCAAGAACTCCCATGTAACCACCGAGACAAGGTCCACATGTGGGAGTGCTTACAATAGCACCTGCTTCTATAAATGTTTTTACAAGTCCTTCCTCAATAGCCTGAAGATAAATAGACTGAGTTGCGGGAATAACTATAACCCTGATACCCTTCTTAACCTTTTTACCCGCAAGAACCGATGCGGCAACTCTCAAGTCGTCAAGTCTTCCGTTTGTACAGGAACCGATAACAACCTGATCGATTTTGATGGGTTCCATACCCTCGATTTCATCGATGGTATGAGTATTTTCGGGAAGGTGAGGAAATGAAACCGTAGATTTAAGTGTTGAAAGATCTATGGTATACTCCTCATCATAAACAGCGTCGCTGTCTGCTGTAAATATCTTGTATTCTCTCTTGGAATGCTCTTTCATATAGTTCTCGGCAATTTCATCAACAGGGAAAATACCGTTTTTACCGCCGGCTTCGATAGCCATGTTTGCGATGGTAAATCTGTCATCCATGGAGAGATTTTTGATTCCCTCGCCCACGAATTCCATGGATTTGTAAAGAGCACCGTCAACACCGATCATGCCGATAATATGAAGGATAACGTCTTTACCTGATACCCATTTGGAAGGCTTACCCACAATGTTGAACTTAATGGCGCCGGGTACTTTAAACCATGCTTTACCTGTAGCCATACCCGCAGCCATATCAGTACTTCCCACACCTGTGGAAAATGCTCCCAAAGCTCCGTATGTACATGTATGGGAATCGGCACCGATAATAACATCACCGGCAACGGTAAGACCTTTCTCGGGAAGAAGGGCATGCTCTATTCCCATCTCGCCCACTTCAAAATAATTGGTAATCTCGTTTTTAACGGCAAATTCTCTTACGCACTTACAGTGCTCAGCGCTTTTAATATCTTTATTGGGCACAAAATGGTCGGGCACAAGGGCAATCTTGTCCTTATTAAAAACCTTATCGGTTTTAAATTTTGACATTTCCTTAATGGCAACAGGGCTTGTTATATCATTGCCAAGTACCAGGGAAAGATTGGCTTCGATTAGCTGTCCCGCAGTAACTTCCTTAAGACCCGCCGCATTGGCAAGGATCTTCTGAGTCATTGTCATTCCCATATTATAATTCTCCTCAATTTTCTATTTAACAAAAACTAAGTGTTACCGCAGAAAAATCCTGCGGTAACACATTTAAAGTCAGACATAAAAATGTTTCAACCGAATTAGTTGTTGATAAGCTTATCTGCTTCGTTGTTCCAGCTGTAAAGCTTACGAACTTCCTCACCAACCTTCTCAGCGGGATGCTCGGCAGCAAGCTTACGCATAGCCTTGAAGTGAACCTGCTTTCCTGCAGGAGACATATCAAGAAGGAATTCTTTTGCGAAAGAACCGTCCTGAATATCGGAAAGGATCTTCTTCATAGCCTTCTTTGTATCCTCTGTGATAATCTTGGGTCCGGTTACATAATCACCGTACTCAGCTGTGTTAGAGATTGAATATCTCATTCCTGCGAAACCTGACTGATAGATAAGGTCTACAATGAGCTTCATCTCGTGGATACACTCAAAGTATGCATTTCTGGGATCGTATCCTGCTTCAACAAGAGTCTCGAAACCTGCCTGCATAAGTGCGCAAACACCACCGCAAAGAACAGCCTGCTCACCGAAGAGGTCTGTCTCTGTCTCTGTTCTGAAGGTTGTCTCAAGAACACCTGCTCTTGCTCCGCCGATACCAAGTGCATAAGCAAGTGCCTTATCAAGAGCCTTTCCTGTAGCATCCTGATGAACGGCAACAAGACAAGGAACACCCTTTCCTGCCTGATACTCACTTCTTACAGTG
>JAILPU010000321.1 GCA_024699395.1 Lachnospiraceae bacterium
GAGTACACTGCCGGAGAAATGAGAAGTCTTAGTGAGGACGAACTTCACGAACTGGGGCTTCGTGGGGACAGGATGGAGGACCCTCTGAATATTAAAAATGGTGGGGATGAGGCTTGCAAAGATAAAATACAGGACACTGTGGATGTGGCAATTGATTCTGTTAAGTCCAATGGGTATGGCAAGCGAACTTTGGCGGATATCACCGATAACACCGGCGTGGCTTTGGCGGATATCACCGATAACGTCGGCATGATTCCGGACGAAAATATACAGAATTTTGCGGACATAAAAAACAGCTCGGACATGATTCAAACAGATTCGCAAAAACTTGTTCTGTCAAATATGCAATATTCCTACAGAGGTGAAGCTCCTGTGTTTGATATTCCCCATATGGAGATTCCCATAGGAGAGATTGTGGGAATCGTGGGAGCAAACGGAGCAGGTAAATCCACTTTTTTAAGATGCCTATGCGGTATGGAAAAAAGATGTAAGGCTACCTTAAAATATGGCAAAGAAATTTGGAATAATAAACAGAGACGTCAAAAATTATATATGGTTATGCAGGACGTGAATCATCAGCTTTTTACGGACAGTGTGTTGGAGGAAGTGATGATCTCTCAGAAAGTTGAGGATAGGGACGTGGCTATGAAGATTCTGGATTCCCTTAATCTGACAGAGTATGCAGACAAACATCCCTTATCTTTATCAGGAGGACAGAAGCAGCGGGTAGCCGTCGCTTCGGCACTTGCCTCAGGGCGGGATATTATCCTGTTTGACGAGCCTACCAGCGGACTTGATTATTACCATATGCTCCGGGTTTCCAAGCTTTTAAGAGAACTGAAAGAAAAGGGTAAGACAATCATCATAGTGACCCACGACATCGAGCTTATTAAAACAGCTTGCACCCATATAATATCTTTTGAAAAACATGAGGAGACGTGAGTAAATACCGATTTTTTTTTAACAACGAGTTATACTTAACTAACAATATAACATTACAAGGAGGACACTTATATGAGTAAAGTAGCAGTAGTTTATTGGAGCGGAACAGGTAATACCGCCGCAGTGGCACAGGCTGTTGAGCAGGGTGCAAAGGATAGAGGTGCCGAGGTAACGGTATTCGGACCTGAGGAGTTTACAGCGGATAAGGTTAGTGAGTTTGACGCCATCGCATTCGGATGCCCCGCTATGGGAGCAGAGGTTTTGGAGGAGTCATCCTATGAGCCCATGTTTACAGAAATAGAGGGAAAGCTTTCCGGTAAAAAGATAGCGCTCTTTGGTTCCTACGGCTGGGGAGACGGCCAGTGGATGAGAGACTGGGAAGACAGATGCAATGCTTGCGGCGCAAGACTTGCTTACGACAGTGTGATGGCCAATAACGCTCCCGGTGAGAGTGAGCTTGACGAGTGCAAGAGCCTTGGGGGAGCTTTGGCATGAAGGACAAAAAGAAAAGCGATTTAGCGGTATTACTTGGTTACGCAGGCAATTATAAGGGCTTGACCTTTTTAGGACTTGCTCTGTCCGGTGTGTCCATGGTATTGGGGATGCTTCCCTATATCTGTATATGGCTGGTAGCCAGAGATCTTATAGATGTGGCACCTGAATGGACAAAAGCTTCCGATATCGGAAAATACGGATGGATGGCCTTCGGATTTGCCCTTGCGGGAATAATCGTTTATTTTGCGGCGCTTATGTGCACACATTTGGCGGCGTTCAGAACGGCATCCAATATAAGAAAACAGGGTATTGAACATTTGATGAAAACCCCTCTGGGATTTTTTGATTCAAATGCTTCGGGACTTTTAAGAAATCGTCTTGACGGTGCGGCATCGGAGACGGAAACCCTTCTTGCTCACAATCTCGCGGATATAGTGGGAAGCGCTACCATGTTCATCGGCATGATAGTTCTTATGTTTGTATTCGATTGGAGAATGGGAGCGGCGTGCCTTATGGCAGCAGTTATATCCGTTGCAGCAATGTTTTCCATGATGGGTGGAAAGAATGCAAAGCTCATGCAGGAATATCAGGCGGCTCAGGACCATATGAGTAAAGCAGGAACCGAGTATGTTCGCGGCATACCTGTCGTAAAAGTATTCCAGCAGACTGTTTATTCCTTTAAGGCATTCAAAAAAGCTATTGAGGACTACAGCGGTAAAGCTGAAAAATATACTGTCGGTGTATGCCAGTTGCCTCAGTCCATAAATCTTACAGCTACTGAAGGCGCATTTATATTCTTGGTTCCGGTAGCGGTTCTTATCGCACCCGGGGCCTTCAGTTCAGGCAATTTTGCGGGCTTTGTAACAAATTTTGCGTTCTATGCGGTATTTTCCGCAATTGTTTCAACAGCACTTGCAAAGATACTCTTTGCTGCAAGCGGAATGATGTTGGCAAGCACTGCTCTCGGAAGAATTTCCCGGGTTATGAACGCACCTACGCTGGAAATAACCGACAATCCCAAGAAACCGAAGGATAACAGCATTGAATTTAAGGATGTGAGTTTTACATACGAAGGCGCTGATATACCTGCTATAGACCATGTTTCCTTCAAGGTTAAGCCCGGACAGACTGTGGCACTGGTCGGCCCCTCCGGCGGAGGTAAGACCACTGCGGCAAGTCTTATTCCCAGATTCTGGGATGTGACCGAGGGAAAAGTGCTGGTCGGAGGCGTTGATGTGCGTGACATGGATCCTCATGTTTTGATGGACAGAATAGCTTTTGTTTTCCAGAATAACAGGCTTTTTAAGGCAAGTATATTTGAGAATGTGAGAGCTTCACGTCCCGATGCCACAAGAGAAGAAGTTGAGAAGGCTTTGGCTTTGGCACAGTGCGACGATATTTTGGCAAAGCTTCCCCGGGGGATGGACACGGTCATAGGAACCGAGGGAACGTATCTTTCGGGAGGAGAACAGCAAAGGGTTGCCCTTGCAAGAGCAATTCTTAAAGACGCGCCCATCGTCGTTCTTGATGAAGCCACTGCTTTTGCGGATCCGGAAAATGAAGCCCTGATTCAGAAGGCTTTTAAAGTGCTTACAAAAAACCGAACCGTAATAATGATTGCCCATCGCCTCTCAACAGTTGTGGGAGCCGACAAAATCATCGTGCTTGACAACGGCAGTGTGACAGAGGAAGGCACTCATGAAGAATTGAAGCAGCAGAAGGGCATGTACTCACGCATGTGGGCTGACTACAATCAGGCTGTTAACTGGCGCATTTCTGCAGGGGAGGTGAAATAGATGTTCGGAAAAGATTTTCAGAGAAAATATGCTCTTACCGACCAAGGAGTTAAAAATGCAAAAACAGCAACTTTCTGGACAGTAATAGTAAACCTTGTGGTAATGGGCGGAATGGGAATCCTGTACATGATGATGTCAAAGTATATGGAGACTCTCACCAACCAAGCCAAACTTCCGGGAGCGGCGGTTTTTTTGTTACTTGTGCTTGCATTTGTTGCCATCTCACTGTTTACGCATCTTCAGCAGTACATTTCGACCTATGGTCTGGTTTACAGAGAAGTAAAGGATGTTCGTATTTCACTGGCGGAGCGTATGAGAAAACTTCCCCTTAGCTTTTTCGGTAAAAAAGATCTTGCGGATCTTACGGAAACCATCATGGGAGACGTTAACCGCCTTGAACATGTATGGTCACACTGCCTTGGATATCTTTACGGCTCATATATATCCACAGCCATAGTGGCCATCATGTTATTTTCCTTTGACTGGCGACTTAGTATCGCTTGTCTGTGGGGAGTCCCTGTGGCATTTATCCTTTTGTTCGGAAGCCGCACGATTAACAAACGTAAGTCTGAAATCACAAAAGAGGCGGGTATCAGGGTAGCCGACGGCATTCAGGAAACCCTGGAAAACATCAGGGAAATCAGGGCAACCAATCAGGAGAAGAAGTTTATCAAAGAGCTTGATGAAAAGATTGATTATCATGAAAAAACAATGCTCTCCGGAGAATTGTCATGCGGTATTTTCGTAAATGCAGCCAGCGTTATCATGCGTCTCGGAGTGGCTACCACAATCCTTACCGGAACAAGTCTTATACTTTCCGGAAAGGTTGATTTTATGGTGCTTTTCATGTTCCTTCTTGTTATCACAAGGATATATGCACCCTTCGACCAGGCCCTTGCTCTTATTGCAGAGATGCTTATGTCCCAGATTTCCGCATCCCGACTTATGGAAATCCATGATACGAAAACCGCGGAGGGAGCGGATGTATTTAAACCCAAAGGACATGACATCGTATTTGAAAATGTGAGTTTTGCTTATGATGAGGACTGTGGTGAACAACGAGTAGGTTTGAGCACTGATTCTGCGTCAAAGACCGGTGCCTCCATGAATAGTGATGTTTCGGGAAAGAATGCCGGGCTGGATGACGACCGGGTTCTTAAGGGTGTTAGTTTTACCGCAAAGGAAGGAGAGGTTACCGCCCTTGTGGGACCTTCAGGCTCGGGAAAGAGTACCTGCGCAAGACTTGCAGCAAGACTTTGGGATATAACCGATGGAACCATAAAGGTTGGTGGTGTGGATATCAACTCCGTGGATCCCGAGGTTCTTCTTTCCGATTATTCCATGGTGTTCCAGGACGTAGTACTCTTCGATGACACGGTAATGGAGAACATCCGCCTTGGTAAGCATGGCGCAACTGACGAGGAGGTCAAAGCGGCAGCAAAGGCAGCCAACTGCGACGAGTTCGCAGAGAAGCTTCCCGATGGCTACAATACCCTTATCGGAGAAAACGGTGCAAAGCTTTCCGGTGGTGAAAGACAGCGTATTTCCATCGCCAGAGCGCTTCTTAAAAACGCACCTATTGTGCTTCTTGATGAGGCCACTGCTTCACTTGACGTTGAGAATGAAACCAAAGTTCAGGGAGCTCTTTCAAGGCTTCTTTTAGGCAAAACAGTCCTTGTTATTGCTCACCGTATGCGTACCGTAGAGGCAGCAGACAAGATTGTGGTTCTTTGCGACGGAAAGGTTGCGGAACAGGGAAGCCCTGCACAGCTTCTTGAAAAGAAAGACGGTATCTTCAGACGAATGGCCGAACTCCAAAGCGAAAGTGCCGGCTGGAGCATCGCATAAATCATAGAAAAAATTTAGAAGGAAACAGTAATGAAAAATACAAAACTTGTTGGAAAAGATCTTGTTCTCACAGGAGCTTAGAACACCATATCCTGAAAAAGAAATTAACACAGTAAACGTGGAAAAGCTTGCTGCTAAATACTTTTAAATACAATCCTAAAAAAGTCTCGCAATCAGCGTATGTGTGCCGGTTGCGAGATTTTTTTAAATGAAAAAGGCAAGTTTTCTATTTTCATATGCAAATATATTGCTTGCGGGACTTATAAGGAGAAACATCAAGTGCTTCCAAAATCCGATGATTAAAGGATTTGGGCAGGCATTTGCGCTGCGAAATATGCGCTTACGGCAAAAACGACATTGCTATGTTGATTTTGCCGAAGATTTTTGCAAAGATGTTGCGGATATTAGCACAGACATATCCTTCACTCATACATAAAACAATTGAGACAGTATATTCCACGTGATATTATAAAATTACGGATAAATTTTATGCTAAGGAAATACTACAGATATTGAAATATGTTATAATGTTTGGCTTGTGTTTGAGTCATGTCGAAAGTTGGAGGTAACTCGGATGGAAGGTAAAACTGAGTTTGTAGTCTTCTGCATTGAAAATATAGCAATACGCTTGAATATGGATGCCTCTGAGGTTTATAGGGCATTGACGGAGCAGAGCGATATTTTATACTCATATATTATTCCTAATTATGAGGTACTGCACACCCAGGGAAAAGACTATATCGTAGATGATATAATCGATGTCATGAGAGAGGACGGTATCAGTGTATGATTGTATATCATGGTTCATGTATAGAGGTTGTCACCCCGGACATAGTGCATTCTCGTAAGACAGTGGATTTTGGTCGGGGCTTTTATGTTACTCCGATTTATGACCAGGCTAAAAAATGGTCGGAAAAATTTAAAACTCATGGAAAGCAGGCAATCGTATCAAAATACTTATTTAATGAAAACGCTTTTGAAGAGATGAAGACACTCAAGTTTGATTCTTATTCGGAGGAATGGTTGGATTTTATTTTAAATTGCCGTTTGGGAAAAGATATTACCGACTACGATATTGTAGTTGGCGGTGTCGCTAATGATAAAGTTTTTAATACCGTTGAACTTTTCTTTGATGGTTTGATTGATAAAACGGAAGCAATCAGTAGACTACGCTATGAAAAGCCAAATTTACAGATATGTTTCCGCACCCAGACTGTTATTGATTTGTATCTGAAATATGAAGGAAGCGAATGCCTATGAATGCAAATGCAAATCTTTTGCACAAAAAATATGCCCGTGTGATAGAACTTTACGCGAACAAGTACCATGTTACTATTGAAAAGGCGATGGACAGATTTTATAAATCTTTCTTATACCATGAGATTAGCCGGGGTATTTCCGATTTGCATTGTATGAGCGATGATTATCTGACCGAAGAGTTGAATGAGGAATGGTCCCAGAGCAAGTATTACGGCATTCGTTTTGCTGGAGTAACAGACCATGAGGTGGTAATTCGTTTCGAAGCAAACGATATGTTAGAGTTACATATCGAACACATTGCCACTTATGATGACTTTGGCGTAAAAACGGAGATGAACGACGGGGATATCTTTATTGTAATACCGGAATCCGGTTATAGCGAGGTATCTTTAAATATTCCGAATAGCCAAAGTTATCGGAGTGTACAGTTCGTTGTGAGGGATGTAAAGCATCGGGAGCAACAGTCTGTTGATGTTTGGTTTGACGGTACTGTAAATGCGCATCAGATGCCGTACAGCCCGTGAAAACTGACTATACGATTATTAAAATGATAAGGGGACAAATTTGACTGGAGAAACAAATGAACGCATTGAGTCAGATTTTGTAATGTCATTTCATTTTGCCCCAAAAGCCTTTAAACCTGATATGTTGGTATAATGAAAAAAGAAAAGATGCTGAAGAGGCTAAGGCTGAGGCTCATCGACAAGAGATGAAAGCTCTTGAAGAAGAAAGGGTGAGAGCAGCAAAGTCTGCAGAAGACTATGCAATGTTGCAGTATTTAGAATCTTTAGATACAAACAATCAAATGAAGCGAATAACAGATACTTTAGATGATATAAAAGTCAATCAAGATTATAATAGCGTTTAATAAAAAAAATAGACTGTTTTGGCTTATCAGGAATTAGTGCACTGTGCAAGAAGCAGTCAAAATGTCAGTTATTCAGGAGAAGTATGCAGCTGTATATATTACTTTTTGTTGTTATTGTTTTTTTGATAATGGTTTTGCTAATTATCTCTTATGAGTATGATCCGTTTGATGAGCCGGTTATTTGTAATGAAATCGATATTTCCGGAAGAAGATTACCGGA
>JAILPU010000009.1 GCA_024699395.1 Lachnospiraceae bacterium
TACCCAAGGCATGGTCTGTGATGTGACAAAGCGCTTGGTGAAGGGAACCGGATAGTAAATGTATTTTCCTGAAAATCTCGTGGAAGAGGTCAGACAAAAAAGCGATATAGTGGATGTTGTGGGTTCCTACGTAAGCCTAAAGAAAAAGGGAGCCCAGTTCTGGGGGCTTTGTCCTTTTCACAGTGAGAAGTCTCCTTCTTTTACCGTTAATCAGTCAATGCAGACCTTTCATTGTTTCGGATGCGGAGAAGGCGGAGATGCTTTCGCCTTTTTAATGAAGTATGAAAATTATTCATTTCAGGAGGCAGTCAAAGAGCTGGCTTTAAAGGCGGGAGTAACAATTCCCGAAACCGTGGATTCCAAGGAGGAGGTAAGAAGACGGTCTCTTCGTGAAAAAATACTTTCCCTTAACAAAGATGCCGCTTTATATTTTGTGAATGAATTAAAGTCGGAAGGGGGAAAAAATGCCAGAGAATATTTTGAGAAAAGACAACTTTCACCTCAAACCCTTATCCATTTCGGCTTGGGATATTCGGGGTTAAGCGGAAAAGGGATAATAGAGTATCTTCGTAAAAAAGGATATTCCGATGAGGTTATACGTAACTCCGGACTATCGGGATACAATGAAAAAAGCGGTACTTACAGCTTTTTCTGGAATCGTGTCATGTTTCCTATAATGGATATGAATAACAGGGTCATAGGTTTCGGAGGAAGAGTATTGGGAGACGGTGAGCCCAAGTACTTAAATTCACCGGAGACTCCCGTTTTTGATAAGCGAAAAAATCTGTACGGCCTTAATTATGCCAGGCATGCACGAAGTGGGAACATGATAATCTGCGAGGGATACATGGATGTTATCGCCATGCACCAGGCAGGTTTTACCCAGGCCGTTGCATCCTTGGGAACCGCCTTTACACCCGATCAGGCGAGAATCATAGGAAGGTACACCAAGAATGTGCTTTTGGCCTATGACAGCGACGGACCCGGCATCAAGGCTGCATTAAGAAATATAGAGATATTAAAACAGGTGGGACTGGGGTGCAGGATAATCAATATGAAACCTGCCAAGGATCCCGACGAATTTATAAAGACCTACGGAAAAGAAGCCTTTGAGGAGCGGATCAGAAACGCGGAAAACAGCTTTTTCTTTGAAGTCAGGGTTTCGGCAGATGATTACGACCTTAACGACCCGGAACAGAGAACGGCTTTTCACAATTCCATAGGCAAAAGACTTGCTTCGATGGATGAGCTTGCCAGAGAAAATTATCTTGAGCCCATTTGCAGTAAATACAATATAAAACCCGATGCCATGAGGCGTTTTGTTATAAACAATGCCATAAACGGTGATGCGAAGCTTTCCGCTGTCGCCGCACCCAAAAAGGATTATAAGAAAAATACGGATGACAAAACCCTTGCGACCCAGGAACTTATGCTTTCCTGGATAGGCACCGAGCCGGGAATTTATGCTGCAATTGAAAAATATATCTCAATTGATGATTTTACCGATGAATTATATAAAAAAATAGCCGATAAATTATTCACAGGCTTTAAAACCCCGGGTTTTGTTCCTTCATCCATATTGTCTTATTTTGAGGATGAAAACGAGCAGAAGCTGGTGGGTCGGCTCTTTGCCCGCTCATTGCCCCAAATGAGCACAAAGGAAGAAAAAAACAAGGCGTTGAAAGACCTCCTTATAAAGCTTAAAACAGAAAACTATCTTCGCTTAAACGCTCAGTCGGGTAATGATATAAATGCCCTTACCAAAGCCATAGAGGGCAAAAAAGAATTACAAAAACTTTCAGGAATAAATTTGAATATTTAAATAAAGAGAAATGAGGAGCACTATGGACGAAACAATGCAGGCCAGATTTGACGAGAGAGTAAAGGAACTTTTAGCTCTCGCCAAGAAAAAACAGAACATTCTTGAGTATCAGGAGATCAACGACTTTTTCGGTGAATTCTCCATGGAGGAGGATCAGTTCGACAAGATCATGGATACTCTTGAATCCAACAACATCGATGTTCTTCGCATAAGCGAGGAGGACGAGGTGGATGATGAGGAACTTGTATTCACCGATGAGGACGATGTGGACGTTGAGAACATCGATCTTTCCGTTCCCGAGGGTATCAGCATAGAGGATCCCGTAAGAATGTACTTAAAGGAGATAGGAAAGGTTCCCCTTCTTTCCGCAGAGGAAGAAATTGATCTGGCCAAGCGCCTTGAGGACGGAGATGAGGATGCCAAGAAGCGTCTTGCAGAGGCTAACCTTCGTCTTGTTGTAAGTATAGCAAAGAGATATGTGGGAAGAGGAATGCTTTTCCTCGACCTTATCCAGCAAGGGAATCTCGGTCTTATAAAAGCAGTTGAAAAATTCGATTACAGAAAAGGCTTTAAGTTCTCCACCTATGCCACATGGTGGATACGTCAGGCCATTACCCGTGCCATTGCGGATCAGGCAAGAACCATCAGAATTCCCGTTCATATGGTTGAGACCATCAATAAGCTTATCCGTGTAAGCAGACAGCTTCTTCAGGAACTGGGAAGAGAGCCCTCTCCCGAGGAGATTGCTGAGGAGATGGGCATGCCTGTGGACAGAGTAAGAGAAATCTTAAAGATTTCACAGGAGCCTGTGAGCCTTGAGACACCCATAGGTGAGGAGGAGGACAGCCATCTTGGAGACTTCATCCAGGATGACAATGTGCCCGTACCCGCAGAGGCTGCCGCATTCACTCTTTTAAAAGAGCAGCTTGACGAGGTTCTGGATACCCTTACCGACAGAGAGCAGAAGGTCTTAAGACTTCGTTTCGGCCTTGATGACGGAAGAGCAAGGACTCTTGAGGAAGTGGGAAGAGAATTCAATGTCACCAGAGAGCGTATCCGTCAGATCGAAGCAAAGGCACTGAGAAAGTTAAGACATCCCTCAAGAAGTAAGAAGTTAAAGGATTATCTCGACTGATGAGTGATTATGTCAATATACCCATATCAGACAGGATAAAGACCCTGACTTTAATGGTTACCAAGGGAAACTCGGTGTGTGACGTGGGATGCGATCACGGCTTTACCTCCATTTATCTTGTTAAAAATAATATTTCCCCCTTTGCCATTGCAAGCGATGTAAGGCCGGGACCTTTGTCTGCGGCGGCGCAGAACATCGAAAGGTACGGTTTGCGGGATAAAATACAAACTCTTTTGTCCGACGGGCTTAAAGGGATAGATAAGCCTCTTGATACCCTTATAATCGCAGGGATGGGAGGACCTCTTATGGAGAAGATTCTTTCCTTTGAACCCGAGAAGTCAAAGGGCTTTAAGGAACTTATCCTTCAGCCCCAGTCCGATATCACGGGATTCAGAAGATTTCTTATAAGCGCAGGTTACAGTTTTATAGATGAGAAAGCTGTATTTGAGGACGGAAAATATTATTTTGCAATGAAAGTGGTACCCGAAGAATTTAAGGGTGAATATTCCGAAGCCCAATATGAATTCGGCCCTGTTTTACTTAAGAATAAAGACGGGGTGCTTAAGGATTACATAGGAAAACGGATAAAGACGGTTTCGGCAATAGAAGAAAACATTTCCTCGAAGGGAAACACCGTTTCCCGGGAAAGGTTTGAAGAAATACAAAAAGAGAAGGCATTTTTATTAAAAACGCTGGTGGAGCTTTAATAACCGGCAGAAAAGAGGTCAGCATGTACAATTTGACTGTAGGTAATGAAGTGTTTCAGTATCCTGAGGGTGCAACTTTTGAACAGGTTGCCAATGATTTTCAGGATAAATACGACGGACTTATTGCACTGGCATGTGTGGACGGAAAAATCACGGAGCTTTTTAAAAGGGTTACAAGAGACTGTAACGTGGGCTTTTTTACGCTGAAGGATGTTATCGGAAACAAAACCTATAACAGAAGCGCCACAATGCTTCTTTTAAAGGCTGTTTTTGATATTTTCGGTAATGATTCGGCGCAGAATTCAAGAGTGGAATTCGCAGTGGCCAACGGCCTTTATATCAACTCTCAGGGCCGTTATGAGTCAAACAAAGAAAATGCGGACAAAATAAAGAAAAGAATGTATGAGCTTGTTGAAAAGAAAATGCCCTATTTCAAGAAGTCCTATCCTATTTCCGAGGCGAGGAAACTTTTTGAAGAGATGGGAATGAAGGACAAGATCAATCTTTTCAGATACAGAAGAAGTTCATCCGTCAATGTCTATGAGATGGATGGATATTACGATTATTATTACGGATATATGCTTCCCAATGCCGGATATGTGAAGTGGTTCGATGTATGTGATTATGAGGACGGATTTATGCTTATCCTTCCCGAGAAAAAAGAACCCACAAAGGTATATCCTTTAAAGGAGCAGAAGAAACTGTTCACAACGCTTAAAGAGAGCGAGGACTGGGGCAGCAAGGTGGGCATTGCCACCATCGGAAATCTCAACGATTCCATATGCGCCGGAAGGATGAACGATCTTATTTTGGTTCAGGAAGCTCTTCAGGAGAGAAGAATAGGTGAGATTGCAAAGCAGATTGTGGAGAGAGGAAATGTGAAGTTCGTTATGATAGCGGGACCTTCCTCATCGGGTAAGACCAGCTTCTCCCACAGACTTTCCATTCAGCTTCAGACCATGGGAAAGACTCCGCATCCCATAGCGCTGGATGATTATTTCGTAAACAGGGAAAACACGCCCCGGGATGAAAACGGCAATTACAATTTTGAATGTATAGAAGCTATTGATGTGGAACTTTTCAATTCCGACATGACCAGACTTTTGTCAGGGGAGAAGGTTGAGCTTCCTTCCTTTAATTTCAAAACGGGAAGAAGGGAGTACAAAGGTCACTTTAAACAGCTGGGAAAGGACGACATACTTGTTATCGAGGGTATTCACGGACTCAATGAGAAAATGTCAGCCTCCCTTCCCAATGAGAGTAAGTTTAAGATCTATATAAGTGCCCTTACCAATATCAATATCGATGAGCACAACAGAATTCCCACCACTGACGGAAGACTTTTAAGACGAATGGTAAGAGATGCCAGAACAAGAGGCGCCGATGCCAAGAAGACCATCGGAATGTGGGCGTCTGTCAGAAGAGGTGAAGAGGAGAATATCTTTCCCTTCCAGGAGGAAGCGGACGCAATGTTTAATTCGGTGCTCCTCTATGAGCTTGCAGCGTTAAAGACTTTCGCCGAGCCTTTGCTGTTCCAGATAGGCAAGGACGAACCGGAATATTATGAGGCCAAGAGGCTTTTGAAATTCCTTGAATATTTCCTTAATATCCCCTGCGATATGTTGCCCAATAATTCCATTTGCAGGGAATTTGTAGGGGGAAGCTGTTTTAATGTTTAATGATTTGGACAAAAGAGAGATACTTGAGCGAGCGGCTGCGTATGTAGTCGCCGCTTTTTGTACTCTTATTTTTTTAGGGCTGTTGTTTTATTGCCTGAAAAGCACTTACATGATTGCACCTAACGAAATACCTGTTGAGACAAAAGATTCGATTTTGAGGAATCTTTTTATTTTGCTTGGTGTTTTACTTGTGACAGGGTTTGCGGGAGTTTTGGATAATAAGCTTTCCGTAAAGGCAGTTAAGTTTATTAAGATTGCTTTTGGGGCAGTGATTACGGCGGCGGTTCTTTGGATGTGTCTTTGGTGGGTATTTGCCGCCGACAGGATACCCGACGGGGATCAGGCCTTTGTGTACGGAGCTTCCTCATATTTTCTTGAAGGAAATTATGCTTTCCTTCAAAAAGGGGGATATCTTCACATGTATCCCACACAAAAGTGTCTTGTGTTCTTTATAGAACTTTTGTTTAAAATGGTGGGGGCGTTAAATTACAGAGCCTGCCAGGTGATAAACTCTGTTATGATAGCGGGGACGGTGCCCGGCATTTTACTTATTGCCCACAGGTTAAGTAAAAAAATGGGGACATTTA
>JAILPU010000027.1 GCA_024699395.1 Lachnospiraceae bacterium
AATAGACATACATCAACTAAGATATATGTCTATCACTACAACACGATTTAAATATATGATTACTAAATGAACAGATTATTGTCTGTCTGTCTGTCAGTCTGTCTGTCTGTCTGTCTGTCTGTCTGTCTGTCTGTCTGTCAAAATGGTGCTCCGCTGCAATTCGGTTGTCAAGCCAAATTTATAATTTTTTTGCTGTTTTTTTTAACTTTTCAGTGTTTGCTCATATCCGGTATTTTCAAAGCCAGTCTATCTGTACCCCATTTGGTGGACAGATTGTATTTTCAAAAACCCAAATAGCAGACACTGCTTTCTCGATACATATATTGCTGTGTACCGGTTACCACAACGATTTATAAATTAGCAGACTACACCACACATTGTCAATAATTGTTTTTTCGTTATCCTTTGTATCTTACTCCGTTTATGCGTTCGCTCGAATTCGCCATTTCTCAACTTCCGTGCGTAATGTAAATACAATAAATATCAAACGGAATGTATTTCCGGTCAGTCTATCACTTCCTGTTGAAATAGGAAATACCCGAAGAAGGCCTGAAATAAGTCCTTATATATCCGTCGGTGGATACCACCACGAACTCAGTGGTCTCCTCAAGATAATAAACGTCGTCTCCGTCCTCGGACTCGATCTTGTGGAGGGAATCGGGATTGTTGATCACTCTGTTGGCGCCGGCAACATATTCATCGATATCTTCATAATCAAATTCGTCGCCGTGCTTTTCCCAATGCTGATTGAGAAGTTTCTTGCTTCTGAAAGTATACTCACACTCCTCACTGTCTGTACTGCCACTCTCTGCACTACCATCATCTGAATCCGTGGAGGAGTCGCCCTCATACATATAGTCGTCGGTTTCCTGATACTCATCCTCCGATTCTGTTTTGTCTCTATCGTCATAATCCGTAGTGTTTGTGTTTTCCGTTTTATTTAACGTAATAGCATTTTGATTGTTTCCCGTGAGGGCTTCAGTTTTTGAGTTGGCTTCCTCTTTGACCTGCTCTGCTTTTTCTATAAGCTCAAGGCCCATCTCACCCATGGCGGTATTGTAGGTTCCACCTTTTTGCTCCTGTACCACATCTTTGGATGCATCCTTATTTTTCCCATAATACTGCCATGCGAAAACTCCCGCTATAACAGCAATCAAAAGGATTACCAGATATTTTCCTTTAGCCATTACTCTCCATAAACTCCTTTCGTCCCATGCTCATGTGAACCTCGTCCACATATCTGCCTTTGTAAAATATATTCTCTCTTACGGCTCCGTCGGGCTTAAGTCCTGCCTTAAGCATCATCTTAAAGGAAGCGGGATTGTCCCCGTTAACGGTAACGAAAAGCCTGTTAAGCCTTAATTCCGTGAAACCGTATTCCGCAATAAGTCGCACCGCCCTTGAGCCGTAGCCCATATTTTTATATTCGGGGAAAATGTATACGCTTAGAGAAAACTTTCCGTTCTTGTCGTCCCGGCCAAGAAGATTTATATTTCCCACAAGCTCCCCATCTTCGTTTAAAATCGCAAATTCCTTCCTGTTGTCCTCTCCTCCGAAATCCGCGTGCTCCGTATCCCTCTCACTCAAGATATCGGTATCATCGGGAAGCTTCACATCGCAGTCAAACATTCGGCAGTCCTCGGAACAGTAGACCATGGTCTTTAAATCCCTGTAATCCTCCTCTGTCATCTCTCTAAGCTCTATCCCGTCACAGGCCCAAAAGTACTGTCTTATGGCAATACCATCTGAGGGCACATGCTTATATTGCCTGTATATGGCAAGAAGCTCGTCCTCAAGATAGAGATTGGGATCCGGATTCTGAAAAGCTCCCTGCCTCTCTGTTTCCAAAGCCATAGTTTTATATTCGCTTTTAACCATTCCGAATATCAGCTTATCTCTGAAACCTCCGTTTGTGTAATAGGCTTCCCTGTCGTTACACTCAAGTTTAAAGCCTCTGTTTACAAGAAAAGCTTCTGTCTCCGCATTCTTATTTACAACCACGATATTAATCTTATTAAGTCTTCTCTCGTTAAAAAGAAAATCCGTCACTATCTCAAGTGTATCCGTTCCGTGACCGCAGAATCTGTATTTTTTAAAAATGTAAAAGCCTATCTGACAGCTTCCGCTTTTATAATCCATATAGAAGATGTCGCATATTCCCACAAAATCGTTGTCTTTGTTTTTAATAACAAGTTTTATGGAGGACAAGTCTTTGTAATTGGAGGCGTAATAATCTCCGTATCTCTCCAAATCTGTGGCTGATGCGGGAAGACCCACGCCCCCCTCCAAGAGTCTTTTTAGATCGGTGTCTTTGTACTCCTTAGAAAGCTCCTCCCCGTACTCCCCGGAAAAAAGGCTAAGAACCGTATTGTTCCTCTTCCAAAAATAACTTTCGTCCATCATACATTCCTCCCTTTTTCCGTATCTCTACAGCCAACATGCATCACAGACAATCCCACAAACACTCTGATTATTGTCAAATCTCACCGACATTCTGACCAACATGTTCTACACAGAACACACGCCAAATCCTATTGTTTATTGCAACACCGGCAACCTTCTGACCAATATATTCCACACTAAATCCGTTTTTTACACCATGTCCTGCAATTGTTCTAACCTGTATTTTAATGGGTGATATCCGGTCTCTTACACATTTATCGCATGGATTATCTCAGGTAACAGCTGCTTCTTACGGCTCATTACTCCCGGCATATCGAATACAAACTCAGAAATCTTCTCGTAGGAAAGGTGCTTATTTCCCTTATAGGCGGTACACAGTAGAAGACTGTGCTCCTTCAAAACATCGGTTATCATAAGTACTGCCCAGTCGAGGCCGTTTTGTTTCTTAACTTCATCAAGAGCCTCAAGGTAAATATCCCTGTATTCGTTAATGTCACCGAGAGTTGTAACCTCGCACTGACCGATGCCAAACTTGACACCCTTGTCATTGTATGACTTAAAGTCGCTTTCCACAGCTTTAAGGGGATCTCTTTCCTTAAGACCTTTAACGCTTGCAAACATGGAAAGACCGAATTCATAGAGATCGGTATTTAACATTTTCGTAAGTTCCTCGGCGGAGGATACGTCGATTGCTGTGGTGGTGGGACTTTTTAAAATAAGGGTATCCGCAGTTATACCGCACAAAAGCATCCGTGCCGTATTTTCCTCGGGCACAAGACCGTTTCTCTTAAAGAGCTGATAAACTATGGTGCAGGTACTGCCCACAGGCTCTGCATCAATAAAAATGGGAAGGTCGGTCTTAACGGAATCCAGCCTGTGATGATCGATTATCTCCACAATATTGGCTGTCTCTATGCCCATAATGCTCTGCTTGGGCTCATTGTGATCCACAAGTATCAGGTTATATCTGGGAGTTTCCAAGAAACATCTCCTGGAAACATAACCCATGTAGCCCTTTTCATCAAATACCGCAAGTCCCCTCTTTTTGGAGGAGGAAAGCATCTTCTTGGCATCCTCGTACAGCTCGTCCTTAAATACCGGCTCCTCCTGAGAGCTCATTATCTCCCTGACGGTGGGGACTCTGTCAACCGCTCCCTTTTCCTTTAAGGTGCGAAGATACCAGTGACTTATGTCATCGGTACTTAACAACCCGTAAAATTCACCCTTCTCAAAAACAGGGATGACCGGGGGATCGTCCTTCTCATAGCTTGACGCTATATCACTTATGGGAGAATCCGCCTCTATATACGCCTTGGACAAAAGTAACACATCGCTTATCTTGGGAAAGACATCCCTCATATAAACAGGAATGTCTTTCAGTTTCAGTGTATCTATTATCCTTAAAATGCTGTCGCTTAAGTGACCGCACCTTACGGGAATATAATGATTGTCTTTGTCGATCTTATTTTTAAGTTCCGCATAGGCATAAGCACTGCAGACACTGTCAAGATCGGGGTTTCTGTGACCTGTAATGTAAATATCGTTATGCACCGAATTTCTCCGTTTCCTCTTTATTCCACAGATCCTATATAACCGAATATCTCGTCCTTAATCCGGTTATTTTTGTCTTGGGCATCACGGGCGGATTTGCCCATGGCGTAGAAGTAGAACTTTATCTTGGGCTCTGTTCCGCTGGGCCTTACCGCAAACCAGGAATCGTCCTCAAGATAAATCCTTATGGCATTTTGAGGAGGAATATCCTCATAGCCGTCTATGTAATCAATGGCTTTTGTGACCTTAAGACCCGCAACCGTCTCGGGAATATTTTCACGGAAAGCCTTCATCATTCTCTCTATCCTCTTCTTGCCCTCAAGTCCCTCAAGAACGATATTTGGCTCGTACTCATTACAATATCCGTATTTATCGTAGATTTCGTTGAGCACATCGAAAAGGGTCTTACCCTGCTTCCTGTAATATGCCGCAGCCTCCGCTACAAGCATTCCCGCGGAGATTCCGTCCTTATCCCTTATATCCTCACAGGCCGCGTATCCCACGGATTCCTCATAACCAAAGAGATAGGTGTATCCGTTTTCATGAAGGTAGGGAATCTTGCCGCATATGTTCTTGAAACCTGTTAATGTCTCAAACATCGTTACGCCGTAAGCCTTTGCTATCACAGCGGAGAGGTTGGAGGTTACAATGGATTTCACCATAGCGCCCTTCTCGGGAAGAGCATTTCTCACCTTAAGTCCCTCTAAGATGTAATTAACAAGAAGATATCCTGTCTGGTTACCGTTTAAAGGAACATATTCTCCCTTTGAATCCAAAAGCTCAATGGCAAATCTGTCGGAATCGGGATCGGTAGCCATCAAAAGCTCCGCATTAAATTTTTTCCCGTACTTCTCGCTTAATTTAAAGGCCTTGGGGTCCTCGGGGTTGGGATACCCGACAGTGGTAAATTCCGGATCGGGATCCGACTGCTCCGGCACTATCATGTAATCGGTGAAGCCCCTGTCCTTAAGCATTGTTTTAAAAGGATTCATGCCGCAGCCGTTTAAGGGAGTATATACCATGGGTATGGAAAGATCCAGATTGTCCCCGGTATTTACCGCCAAAGCCTCTATCCTGTCCAGATATTCTCTGTCGTAGCTTTCATCAAGAACAGTGATAAGACCTGCTTTAACAGCCTCGTCATAATCCATTCTCTTAATCCCCGTTTTCCAGTCTACGGCTTCTATCTTATCTGTCATGCCCTTTGCCACCTGACTTGAAACCTGACAGCCGTCCTCCCAGTAAGCCTTGTAGCCGTTATA
>JAILPU010000069.1 GCA_024699395.1 Lachnospiraceae bacterium
ACAACCGACCATGACCTTTCAGACCTTGATATCGGAAATGAAGGAAGCGTAAACATTCTTACGGGAAACCGTACCGTGTTTGATTATTTTGCAGAGCCCTTTACCGACGGCCTTAAGGACAGCCTCAAAGAGAAATAATCGATTTTCATGGCAACAAGTGACTTTTATTCTATCAAAAACGGGGCAGAATTCATAAACAAAACTTAAAAAACGGGGCAAAATCCGCCAAAAATATTTGCAAAAACGGGGCAAGACAGATATAGGAAAAAACTTAATATGTTTATGGATTTGTTAAAAATTGAGAGTAAAATAAATCAACCAATAGATAAAAATCATCAATAAAGCAAACAACATCCTTTGTAGATAAATACCGCAAAATCCTAAATATTTCGACCAAATTCAGCACCTCGCTCACATCAAAACTGATTTTAGATTAAAAATCATCAAGAAATATATTAAAATAAATCATTGTATCGCTATAAACCTTGTGATAGTATGTGTGTAAATCACCAAAGTTTGATAAATAAAATTTTTAACATAACGGAGATAGGAAAATGAGCGATACAAAGGTAAAAATAAGCGAAAAATACCAGAAGAGTTATTTTATGCCACCCGAAGTTACTTACGACTGGGTGAAGAAGGAGTCCATAGAAAAGGCGCCCATATGGTGCAGCGTGGACCTCAGAGACGGTAATCAGGCTCTTATCGATCCCATGTCTTTGGAGGACAAGCTTGAGTTCTTTAAGATGCTGGTGGAGATAGGCTTTAAGGAGATAGAGGTTGGTTTCCCCGCATCTTCCGATACGGAATATAATTTCATAAGAGCTCTTATTGAGAAAAATATGATTCCCGAGGATGTGACGATTCAGGTTCTTACTCAGGCGAGAGAGCATATTATAAAGAAGACTTTCGATGCCCTTAAGGGAGCGCCTCATGCTATAGTGCATCTCTACAACTCCACTTCCAAGGAACAGAGAGAGCAGGTATTCAAGAAGGATAAGGAAGCTATTAAGAAGATAGCTGTAGACGGAGCAAAGCTTCTTAAGAAGATGGCCGATGAGACAGAGGGTAATTTCACCTTCGAGTACAGCCCCGAGAGTTTTTCACAGACAGAAGTGGATTATGCTCTTGAAGTTTGTAATGCGGTAATCGATGTTTGGGAGCCTACCCCCGATAGAAAGGTAATCATCAATCTTCCCACAACCGTTCAGGTTGCAATGAGCCATGTATTTGCATGTCAGGTGGAGTATTGCCACAAGCATCTTAACAACAGAGAGAACGTGGTATTAAGCGTTCATCCTCACAATGACAGAGGTTCGGGAATAAGTGATGCGGAGTTCGGTGTTCTTGCGGGAGCAGACAGAGTGGAAGGTACACTTTTCGGAAACGGAGAGCGTACAGGTAACGTGGATATCGTAACTCTTGCTCTTAATATGATGACTCACGGTGTGGAGAGCGGACTTGATTTCAGCCATATCAATGCCATCAGAGGAGCTTACGAAGGCTTTACCGGAATGAAGGTTCACGAGAGAGCGCCCTATGCCGGGGATCTTGTGTTTACTGCATTTTCAGGTTCTCATCAGGATGCCATCAGTAAGGGTATGACCTATAGGCGTGAAGGCAAGAGTAAGAACAGATGGGATATCCCTTATCTTCCCATTGATCCCGCTGATGTGGGACGTGAGTACGAATCTGATGTAATCAGAATTAACAGCGTTTCCGGTAAGGGCGGCGTTGCATTTGTACTTAAGCAGCATTTTGGTTTTGCACTTCCTCAGAAGATGAAGGAAGAGGTGGGATACCTTATAAAGGGCGTATCCGACAGAAGACATCAGGAGCTTTCTCCCAAGGAGATTTATTCTATTTTCGAGGAAACTTATTTAAAGCCCAGAGATGTTTTTGATATACCTTCCGTAGTCTTTACTCAGGAAAAGAATATAAAGGGCGACATCAAGATTAAGACCGCTACGGAGGAAAGACTTCTCCAGACAGCAGGAAACGGACGTCTGGATGCGGTATCAAATGCCATTAAAATCTTCTTCGGTATTAATTATGAAATTGCGGTTTACGAAGAGCATGCTCTTACCAAGACCTCTGCTTCCAAGGCCGTTACCTATGTAGGTATCGTTCACGACGGTAAATTCTACTGGGGCGTTGGACTTGAGGACGATATTATCAAATCCTCCATTGCGGCTTTGGTGGTGTCAGTCAATAAGCTTCTCAAGGACGGCCATATAACCGAGGGAAGAGAGGAGCGCATTGTAGATATTATCAGCTATATCCAGAAAAATTACTCAACGGTAACTCTTGAGATCCTCACCGATGAGTTCAAGCTTTCCAAGCCCTACTTGTCCAAGTATATCAAGGAAAAAGCAGGGATGACCTTCCAGGAGGTTGTTAAGGAAGAGCGTATGAAAAAAGCCCGCACTCTTTTAAGGGAGACCACCGATACGGTGGAGGCTATCTCAGCAATTGTGGGTTATGAAAATGTGGAGCATTTCAACAGGCTCTTTAAGAAATCTTACGGCGTAACTCCCATTCAGTACAGAAGGACAAGCGCTGAGGAGTTAAAGAGAGAAGCCTCAAAGTAATTATAATAATATGATATTCAAGAACCCTCTTTACCGGGCGAACCGGTAGGGAGGGTCTTTTTGAAAAAAGTGTGAAAACAGTTCCCTTTTATTAAAAAATAGTTTAAAATATCAAAGGATGTCCAAAGACATTGAGTAATACATGAAGGGAGACATTTCTTATGTCTAAAGAAGAAAAGGTTACAGCAGAAAACAACGAAAAGGTCATTACCAAATATGACCGAAAAGTAGAAAGAAGAGCACAGGAAAAGATTCAGGCCAGGAGAGACGCAAGGAACGGAAGGATTATAAGTATTTTAATCCTTGTTTTACTCGCAGGTTTTATTTTGTATTTCCCTGTTAGTAAGATTTGTGCACAAAAGCGTGCCGTATGTACTGTGGACGGAGATCCTATCAGTCAGATTGAGTTTGATTTCTTCTATAACGCGGCAATTAACAGCTATGTTAATTCATACCGCAGTTATCTTCAGTATATGGGACTTGATACTTCAAAGGATCTTTCTCAGCAGATGTATGATGAGAATATGACATGGAAAGATTACTTCGAAGAGCAGGCTGTCAATACCATTGTTAATCAGAAGGGTATGCTCAAGAAGATAAAAGAAGAGGGATTTAAATACGATGCGGATAAAGATTTTAAGGATTACGTTGAAAGCTTAAAATCTCAGGCAAAGGAAAATGATACCACTGTTTCAAAGCTTATAAAGGACGATTTCGGTCAATATGCTACTTTGAAATCCATTGAGCGTTTAAAGAAGGAATCCATTCTTGTATCGGAATATATGATAGACAAGAAAAAGACCTTTGAGCCCACCGAAGAAGAAGCTGAGGCAGTTTACGCAGAAGACACATCAGAGTATGATTGCGTAGATTACAAATTTATTCTGGTAAATGCAGAACTTCCCACAGAGCCCACAGAACTTGCAGAGGAAGGCGCAGCTGTTGACGAGGACGGCAATTACACTCCAAGCGACGCGGAGAAGGAAGCAGCTATGAAGGTTGCCAAGGAAGAAGCCGACAGTAAGTTGGAGGCTCTTGATTCTGAAGGTGAGGAGCGCACCGGAATCAGAAAGTCATCTGTAAGCTCAGTTATTGTTGACTGGCTCTTTGATGATTCCAGAAAAGCGGATGATACCACTGTTATAGAGGATACAAGCTCCAACAGATATTATGTTCTTAAATTCATAGGCCGTTATCGCAATGATAAAGAGACAGCCAATCTCAGAGTTATCTTTACCGATACCGATCCTGCAACAGTTTATGACGAGTTTATGGCAACTGCCAAGACAGAGGATGATTTCAAGGCACTCTTTGAAAAATATGATGTAAGCGGTCTTGACGATGAGGGTCTCCTTGAAAATGCTTCCGATCAGGATCTTGTATATGAGGATCTTGTAAGTTGGGTATCAGACGCAAACAGAAAAGTCGGAGATGTGGAGAAGTTCTCCAATTCAGACGCCGATGAATCCGGCAATGTTAGTTCCGGATACCTTGTATACTATCTTGGAAAGGGTCTTCCCACATGGAGAACAGAGATTAACAGCTCAGTTTCCACAGAAAAGCTTAATGAGTATATGGAAGAAGTTGCAGATACCATTAAGGTAGAGGATCCCAAGGGCAATCTCAATTATCTTAAGGTAAGAGCCGAACAGGAGGCTCAGGCATCTGAGGAGGCTACTGTTTCCGACAGCGATGCTACTGCCGATTCTGAGGCAGCAGTTGAATCCAAAGAGGAAGTTGAGGCAGATGACGCTGATGCAGAAGCTGATGCTGAAGAAGCTGACGTTAATACCGAGGCTGAAGACGCAAATGTAGAAGCCGAGGCTGAAGAATAAGTAGTTTAAATCGATTCTGAGGTTTATGCAGAAGACGCTACCGAAAACTGATAATTAAATTAAAGACCTTTCTGCATAAGCGGAAAGGTCTTTTTATAAAGGATGATTTAATGAAGATCACAATACCCGACAATGCCAAATTCATACTGGAAAAATTACATACATCGGGTTACGAAGCCTATGTGGTGGGAGGCTGCGTACGAGACAGCATATTGGGCAGGAATCCTGCGGACTGGGATATAACAACAAACGCATCTCCCATGGAAGTGAAAAGCGTCTTTAAGAAAACGGTGGATACCGGCATTAAACACGGTACCGTTACGGTTCTTGTAAACAGGGAGGGCTACGAAGTCACCACCTACAGAATTGACGGAGAGTATGAGGACAATCGCCATCCCAAGGAAGTCACCTTTACAAAGTCTCTTAAGGAGGATCTTAAGAGAAGGGACTTTACCATTAATGCCATGGCTTACAATGAAACCCACGGTCTGGTGGATCTTTTCGACGGCATGGGTGACATAGAGAGGAAAACAATCCGCTGTGTTGGGGATGCCAATGAAAGATTTACGGAGGATGCCCTGAGGATTATGAGGGCGGTGAGGTTTTCCGCACAGCTTGGCTACTCCATAGACGATAAAACAAAAGAGTCTGTCAGAATTAACAAAAACAGGCTTTCCTCCATAAGTGCCGAGAGAATAAGAGTTGAACTTGACAAGCTTTTATCTTCTCCCAATCCCGACTTTATTAAAAGGGCTTATGAGTACGGGATTATGGATGTGATTATGCCGGAGTTTTCCGAAGCTTTTAAAGCCTTGGATGAGAAACAACAAGGCAGGTATCTTGACACACTTAAGGAAAGTAAGGCCGAAATACAGTTAAGGCTTTCCCTTTTCTTTGTTATAATGGGAGAAAACAAGGCACAGGAAGTATTAAAGAATCTTAAATATGATAACGCAACGAAAAACAGCGTCTTAAAAGTGCTTAAGGCTTTAAATGATTATCCAAAGCCTTTCTCAAAACCGGTGGAGGTGAGAATTTTCCTCAATGAAAGAGGAGAGGAAACCTTTAAGCTTTTTACGGATTGCTTTTGTTATCTTAAGGATTCTTTGTGGGACAGTGCATCTCTTTGTGAACTTAAAAGTGTTTATGATAAAATTAAAGACGACAATGACTGTTATTCCATGAAAGATTTAAAAATAACAGGAAAAGATCTCATGGATTTGGGAATCAATCCCGGAAAAGAAATGGGAGATTTGTTAAAAAAGCTTCTGGATGAAGTGATTATAGACCCTTCTTTGAACAGTAAGGAGAGTCTTGTGGGGATTTTGAAAAAATGGGGAGCAATAAAGTGCTAAAATCGATTTTATCATTTTTAAATAACAAAAGGGTTCTCTCAATAGGGGTTTTATGTTTGATTATGACAGGATGCGTAGGAGTAAACAAAAGGGGGAGTACTCCCAAACAGGGTAATTTTCCTGTTGAATCACCGGCGCCCTCGGAACAAAAAGCTCCGTTACTGTATGCTCCCGATGCCTACGACAGTGAGGATACCGCCACCGTTGTGGCTAAGAATGCAAAGGATGGGACCATCACTTTTCTTAACCATGATATACAGAGAAAGTACACCTTAAGTTACGACGGCACAACGGAATTCAAGGATAAATATATGCAGGCTGTTTCCGTCGGTCAGATTGAGTGCGGTGATGTGGTTAAGGTTAGATTCATAAAGGATAAAAAACATATCTCCTATGTGCAGCTTTCCGATGAGGCATGGAAACTTACGGAGGTTTCAAGATTTAATATAGATACCGATAAGAAGGAATTTGTCATCGGGAGGGATATATATAAGATAACCGACAATACAAGGGTATTTACGGATGACAGGATTGCGGACATCTCTGAAATCGACAATACGGATGTATTGGACATAACGGGAGTAGACACTGAGATTCTCTCGGTTAAAGTTTCCACGGGTCACGGGTATTTGAGACTGGTGAATTCGGAAAAGTTTCTGGGGGGCTATATAGAGGTTGGTCAGAGCATTATTAAGAAAATTACCGACAATATGCTCTTAGTTGTACCCGAGGGTTCCTACAAGCTTAACTTCTCCGTTAAAGGGGGAGAGGGAACCAAGAATGCCGTTATAAAAAGAAACGAAGAAACCGTTGTGGATATCGGGGATCTTGAGGTGGAGGAAATCAGAGAGGGAACCGTTGTATTTTCCACAGAGCCTGCAGGAATCACTTTATATATAGACGGCGAGTTAAAAGATCCTTCAGTTCCCATTCGCTTAGAGTACGGTCTTCACCAGATTTTGGCAAAAGCCGAAGGGTATAAATCCATAATCCGTTATATCAGGGTTGCCGCGGAATCTGCGGGAGTGGATATCGTTTTGGATAAGGAAGATGATGAGAGTGAAGGCGCTTCTGACAAGGACAATGAGAATGAGGGAAAAGTCACCGGAGACGCTCAGACCATTGACGATAATGAGGATGCATCGGATGTATTAAATGCCATAAATGCCACCGGGGAATACAGTGTGTTTGTGGAGGCTCCCGTGGGTGTTGAAGTATATGTGGACGGAAATTATGTGGGAATATCACCCGTTAAGTTTCCGAAGACTGCCGGAAGCCATGTAATAACCCTGAGGAAGGAAGGATATGTCATTAAGAACCATACGGTTGTCATAGATGATACTTTAAAGGATATATCTTATTCCTTTTCCGATCTCGAACTGTCTGCATCCCTTCAATATTGATCAAAATAGCATAAAATCGGGCTTTTTTAGGGGAAATTGCTTGACAAAGTGTATAAAAACAGATATATATATTTATAGACGTTTCAAGAGAGACATCTAGTATTTACTAACAGAAAACTCAATAAGAGGAGGAGTTCACAATGAACAAGACAGAATTAGTTGCGGCTATCGCAGAGCAGGCAGAGATTTCTAAGAAGGACGCTGAAAAGGCTGTTAAGGCTTTCACAGACGTTGTAACCGCAGAGCTTAAGAAGGGTGAGAAGATCCAGCTTGTTGGATTTGGTACATTTGAAGTTTCTAAGAGAGCAGCCAGAGAGGGAAGAAATCCTCAGACAGGCGCAACTATGAAGATTAAAGCTTCAAAGGCTCCTAAGTTTAAAGCAGGTAAGGCTCTTAAGGATGCTGTTAATTAATTAATCTTTTAGATTATTTTGGGAGAACCTTTTAGGTTCTCCCTTTTTATGAGGAATGATTATGAGACTTGACAAATATCTCAAGGTCTCCCGTCTTATTAAGAGGCGCACCGTGGCCAATGAAGCATGCGATAACGGCCGTGTATTTATCAATGACAGACCGGCCAAAGCCTCCGCCAATGTGAAAGAGGGAGACATTATATCCATAGCCTTCGGCAATAAGGAGGTTAAGGTAGAGGTACTGAGTGTCGCCGAGACCGTGAAAAAAGAGGAAGCGGCCCAGCTCTTTAAATATATTTAAGGTTGACGGGTTTTGGATGTATGCTTAAAATATGAATTAGATGGGGTTATTCCGGATTGCCTAACGAAGGAGATCATTTCATGTCAAACAGTGCAAATATCCGAAAAAGAGCCGAAAAAATCAGAAAGCGCAGACAGCGTAAGCAGGAGAGGCGCTTAAGAGAACAGTCGGTTAATAAACTGTCAATGGTGCTTGTTTCACTGGTGGTTTTTGCCATAACCATGCTTGTTACGGTGGGAGGCAAGGAACTTAAGAGTAAGATCGATAAAAAAGACGAACAGTTAAACAGGCTTAATCAGGAATATGAATTGGAACAAAAGCGTACCGAAGAAATAGAAGAGTACGGTAAATATACACAGACCATGGGATTTGTGGAAGAGGAAGCCAAGGATAAGCTTAATCTGGTTCACGACAACGAGATTCAGTTTCGCGAGGAAAAGTGAGCCGGACTGACAATATGAACATTAGTAGTAAGGCGATAGAAGAAAAGGTTTATTCCTTTATTGTTGAAAACAATTTAACAGAAGCCGGCGATCATATTTTAGTCGGAGTTTCCGGGGGGGCAGACTCAGTTTGCCTCTTATTTGTGTTATTAAGGCTTTCTGACAAACTGGGTATCAGGCTTTCTGTTTCCCATATCAATCACGGTATGAGAGAAGAGGCCAAAGAGGATGCGGAATATGTAAAGACGCTTTGCGAAGAAAACAATATTCCCTTTTATCTTTGTGAAGCCGATGTAAGAAAACAGGCCCTTATCAATCATGAAACCACCGAGGAGGCGGGAAGAAATGTGCGGTATGAGGCTTTTAACAAAGCTCTTAAGGAGTCGAAGGCTGTAAAGATTGCCACAGCCCACAATATGAACGATCTCTGCGAGACCATGCTGTTTAATCTTTTCAGAGGAAGCGGCATCAAAGGTCTTGGGGGAATAAGATGTAAGAGAGATAATATCATTCGTCCCGTTTTGTGTCTTTCGAGAGATGAGACCCAGGGGTATCTTGAAGCTTTGGGGATAAAGTATGTGACGGATAAGACCAACGATACCGACGAATATGCAAGAAACAGGATTAGAAGAAATGTTATTCCCTACGTGGAGGAAAATATTTCCCAGGGTTTCGTGCAGACCATGGCGAGAACGGGAAAGATATTTACCCAGGTGGAGGAATATCTTGAAAAAGAGGCCGAAAAGATTTATGAGGAAGCTGTTATAGAGGGTGAAAGCGAGCTTTCTCTTGATATAAACGGACTTCAAAATGTTCCGGATATCATTAAAGAATATATAATACTTAAATGCTTTGAAACCCTTACTTCCCACAGAAAAGACATGGGGAATATCCATGTTGAGAAGGTGCTTAAGCTTTCAACAAGTATTGGAAATAAAAAAATAGATCTACCCTATGAGCTTGAAGCTCTAAGAAGGTACGACAGGCTTTTCATAAGAAGACGAGCAGTACTTTCGGATGGGGATGATTACTGCGAATATCCCGAATTTGAAAACAAACCTGTGACTCTCGATATAGGAAGAGGCAGAGTCACTTTCAGATTAACAGATATAGATCCCCAAAAGGATTACAGTACAAAGGAAAAATATGTTAAATACCTGGATTATGACAGGATTGGGGACAGAATCTCTTTAAGATACAAAAGACCGGGAGATTATCTTGTGATAGATACCCCCAAAGGTCTTGGCAAGAAGACTTTGAAGCAGTATATGACGGATTCCAAAATCCTTTTGGAAGAAAGAGATAAGATTCCCATTGTTGCCTGCGGGGACAGGGTCTTATGGCTTATAGGCTTTAGAATCAGTGCCGACGTAAAGATAAATGAGAATACGAAACGGATTCTTGAAATAAAATATAATAAAGTATGACCGGAGGATCATTATGTCAGAACATGTTGAGATTTTACTTAGTGAAGATGAGGTAGATGAGAGAATAAGACAGATCGGTGAGCAGATAAGTAAGGATTATGCGGGAAAAGCAGTTCATCTGGTTTGTGTTTTAAAGGGCGGAAGCTTCTTTATGTGCGAGCTTGCAAAGAGAATAACCGTTCCTGTAACAATGGACTTTATGTCGGTTTCAAGTTACGGTTCCGATACCAAATCCAGCGGCGTTGTAAGGATTGTAAAGGACCTTGATGAATCCTTAAAGGATAAGGATGTGCTTGTGGTGGAGGATATAGTGGACAGCGGACGTACCTTAAGTTACCTTCTGGCAATGCTTAAGGAGAGGAAGCCTGCGTCTTTGAAACTTTGCACTCTTTTGGATAAGCCCGAGAGAAGAGTTACGGATGTGAAGGTGGATTACACAGGCTTTAATATTCCCGATGAGTTTGTGGTGGGATACGGACTTGATTACGATCAAAGATACAGAAATCTTCCCTATATCGGCGTAGTAAAATTTGATTAAGAAGGATGAAAAAAATTGGATAATTCAAGACAAAGAGGAAACAACGTATACTTTTTTCTTATCTGCATGGCATTGATCTTTTTATTTGTGCTCCATCTTGTTAAAAACAAAAAGGCGGAGGACTATTCCAGGGTTCAGCTTATGACGGATATAGAAGCCCATCTGGTGGACTCCGTTACCATAGTTCCCAATGCGGAAACTCCCACCGGAACCCTTGCCATCACCTTGAAATCAGGTGATAACAAGCTTTTGTATGTGACGGATGTGCAGGAGGCGGAAGAAACCCTGAAAGAAGCGGGGCTGGAACCCACTATCTCCTCTGTAAAAAGAGAGAGCTGGGTGTCCAATATAATCCTTCCCACCATTCTTATAATAGCTGTATGTTTTCTTTTCATGGGCTTTATGAACGCACAATCGGCGGGAAACAGCAAGCTTATGAATTTCGGAAAGAATAAGGCGCAGCTTGTCATAGGTAAAACCGGTGTGGACTTCTCCAAGGTCGCCGGTCTTAAGGAGGAAAAAGAGGAGCTTGAGGAGGTTGTTGATTTCCTTAAGGATCCCGAAAAATATATGAAGCTGGGCGCCAGAATTCCCAAGGGTATTTTGCTCGAGGGTTCACCCGGAACAGGTAAGACTCTTCTTGCAAAAGCTGTTGCCGGAGAGGCAAGTGTTCCCTTCTTTTCCATATCAGGATCTGATTTTGTGGAAATGTATGTGGGTGTGGGTGCTTCCCGTGTGAGAGATCTTTTTGAGGATGCCAAGAAGAAGGCTCCCTGTATTGTATTTATAGATGAGATCGATGCCGTTGCCAGAAGAAGAGGAACCGGAATGGGCGGCGGACACGACGAGAGAGAGCAGACCCTTAACCAGCTTCTTGTGGAGATGGACGGATTCGGACAGAATTCCGGCATAATCGTTATGGCTGCCACCAACAGAGTGGATATTCTGGATCCCGCAATTATGAGACCGGGACGTTTTGACAGGAAGATTACCGTGGGAAGCCCTGATGTTGTGGGAAGAAAAGAGATTCTCGCAATCCATGCCAAGAATAAGCCCTTGGCTGAGGATGTAAACCTTGAGGAGATTGCAAGGACAACCGCAGGCTTTACCGGTGCCGATCTTGAAAACCTTATGAACGAGGCGGCTATAGACGCGGCAAAGAAGAATAAGGATTACCTTTCCGATGAAAATGTGAGAAAAGCCTTTGTAAAGGTTTGCATGGGAAATGAGAAGAAGAGCCATCTCATTAGCGATGAGGAAAAGAAGATTACGGCTTATCACGAGGCAGGTCATGCAATATTGTTCCATGTTCTCCCCGATGTGGGTCCTGTTTACTCGGTTTCCATTATTCCCACAGGCCTTGGGGCAGCAGGATACACAATGCCCTTACCTGAGAAGGACAATATGTTTATGACAAAGAGCCGTATGCTCCAGGATATCATGGTATCTCTCGGAGGACGTATCGCGGAGCAGCTTATCTTTAACGAGATTACCACCGGTGCTTCCAGCGATATAAAGAAGGCTACCAAAGAAGCGAGAATGATGGTTACCCGCTTTGGTATGAGCGATAATATCGGTGTTATCTGTTACGACAATGACGACGATGAGGTGTTTATCGGAAGAGATTTAGCCCACGCCAAATCCCACAGTGAGGTCGTGGCTGGAGAGATCGACAAGGAAGTTAAATCCATTATCGACAGCTGTTATGAGAAGGCAACAGCCATTATACAGGAAAACATGGAAGTACTTCACAAATGTGCCGCTCTTTTGATAGAAAAGGAAAAAATCACCAGAGACGAGTTCGAAGCACTGTTTGCATAGCAAGATATATAGCACTGTTTGCATAGCAAAATACACAATAAAACCCGGATTTTAATCCGGGTTTTTGTAATTGCAAAAGTGCTATTAGTAAATTTACACAAAAACAACACCCGTCTTTTGTGATGTTTGTGAATTTTGGGCATGGCGCAACTATATATGTCATGCTATTATAATACTCGTAACCCCCCCAATACATTATATAGTTTTTTGCTATACCCCAGAAATACCTTCTCTAAAAAGGCAGCGGAAGCTGTCTTTTTTATTTTTCGTATTTATTACGATAATTGAGCAATAATCGTGACAACGGGGGTTGTAAAAAGCATTGGAAGGAGCGCTTTGGCAATATGCAGTGGTTTTTTCTTATAGGCAGCCAAACTTTTAATCTTGAAGCAATAAAGAATTTGAAAATATTAGCTGATGTAACATCGTATGATGTAAAGCAGATACCCGGAAGGTTTTGTGTTGATTTTGGCGATGAGCATATTTTTTTTGACAGGGAAGTGGATTTAACAGGTTTTGAGGAAACCTTAAGTGCCGTTTTGTTTGATAATCCCACCATTATTATGGTTTCGTTTACGTCGCAAAAATGTGTAGAAACAATCTTGACGCAAAAGGATTTACCGCAAGACATCTATGTGGATAACGATCATGGATTGGTTATACCATTAAATGAATTTATTTTGCAGGGAATGCCACTGAACTAAAAAAGAGGGGCAGAATTATAAAATTTAATATTATGAAACAGTCAAAAAGGGCGACATATTTTATCCGAAAGAATCGGGAAAACATGTCGCCCTGTGAGTATTTATGTTTGATTTACAGTCCGGCGCGGATGTAGATGCGGCCGTCCTTGCTTGTGAGGAAGAAATCTTTGCCTTCCATTCCGGTGGTTTCGTCGCGCATGGTATGGTCAAAGTGAACAATGGTATCGTGATAAGTCATGTTAACGGCAACGATAGCATTCTCGTAATCTCTCTTGTAAGTGTCATCCTCTTGGGATTTGTAGTAGGCACCGAGAGGTTTT
>JAILPU010000096.1 GCA_024699395.1 Lachnospiraceae bacterium
TCCTTGGATTTCTGAACTTCATCGTTGATTCTCTTGCATAAATCAGTTTTCCCGGTACCTGAGTTTATGAGATTACAAAACTCTTGAAGGTTTTCGGAAACATCGTTTTTCGTACCAGAAGTATTTAGTATTATTTTATAAGTCTCGTCGCCAAGTGATAAATTAGGGTTTTCGGTACAAAGATTTTCAAAACTATAATAATATTTCCCCATTTTATAGGGATCTGACGTGCAGATAAAAATGATATAGGATTTCTTGAGTTCTGAAAAATTAGCGCCTCTTTCAATGAGATTGAGATCAATCATTCCCTGATAATAACGCATTCTTTTGGGAAGTTCTTTTTTACTTGTTGTCTGCATCTCAAGATCGTATACGGTTTCTTCGGTATCGTCGAGGTATACGTCCAGGCGAACACCTCTTGATTCCGATGTGATCTCAATAGAAAATTGTTTTTGCGGTACAACTTTTTTTATCTTTTTATTGAGAATCATCTCAATAAGATCCTTTGCAATATCAGGATTGTTCGTGAGAATCTTGCAGAATAGAAAATCGTCACGGAAAGTAAGACTTTGATATTTTTTTTCTGCATCTTTGATTAATTGTTCTTTGTTAAGCATTCTATCACCTCTCTAATTTCCCAATCAGAGAGGCTTAAAGCCTGCCCTGATTGAATCAATCAGGGCAAAAGCCCTATGCTCTCTTTGATTATAACATACCGTTAAATGAAGAAGAAAATACTTTATTCGGTAGCCTGGTCCTCTTCTTCGTTCCGATTGCTTATAGTAAGAATATAGATGATATTGGAGATGTTCTCACTAAGATCACCGGAAGAGATAGAAACTGGAGTTGAAGGATTTTCAACACAGATTCTTATGAGACAGTTGCCACCGGAAAGCTTGGTTATAGCTGATGATAACTTGTCTCCGCTGAGGCATGTATTAATCTTATCTACGTCACCTTCGTTGGCAGATACTTTGGTATTGACCACTGTTCCGCCTTTTTTGCCAGATAAACTGCCTGTTTTGAAGAAAAAATTGATACCACCCTCGCTATCGTCCAATTTGAGAAGATTTATACTTCTTAAGAAATCATCTCTGTCAACGACTACCTTTGATGAGTATGGAAGTTGATCCCATTTATCGATAATAGACTCATATATAGCAGGGCATTCACCTGCAAGAGCAAAGGTTGCCAGGATGTTATTTGCCTGTAAAAGCAGGTTCTGCGGTGTAAGGATTGCTGACACTACATCAGCCTCGGAGAAGAGCTTTCCTATGATACCGGTTGATGCGCCCGCAAGTGCAAAAGAGATGCTCTTTGTGGGATCATACCCTTCTTCTTTTGCCAGTGCTATCAGTGCTTCAGTATCATTGCTTACAAGCTGAATCTTTTCCATAAGTGTCTTTTTGTCAGCATCCGACAGTGCGTTACCCTTGTCCCTTAAGTAGGTAAGAGCACTAAAGGTAGTGTTCTTTTCAAGCTTTATAGGGCACCAAGCTTTAGAAGCTGCGGTACCGTCACAAGAATAAATGTAAGCCTTCTCATCTTTGAGAACTATTGCAACCCTGTCTGTGATGCCTTTAGGGTCTGCTCCCGGTGTTGCTATATAACCACCGCGGTTAAGGGTTATAAAGAAGTCCTTACCAAACTTCATTTTGCAAAGTGTGCAGTCAAAATCCGTTTTGAGAAGAGGCTCACAATCCTCATCAGACACAACTGATAAAGGAATTACAGCTTCCTTACCCACTTTAAAGTTAACGATTTTTTCGGATATATCCCAGACTATATCGGAGTTGTACTCTTTAAGTGCTGAAATAGTTTGAACAAACTGTGAGGCTTTAAGGTTGAATGATGCTGTTTTAGGCTCTTCATCAGATACTTTACCGGATATAGTGGCTTTAAAACCGACATCTACCATTCTTCCTGTGTCAACAATGGTTAACTTGGATGCAAGACCGTCTTCGAGCTCTTTGATACCGATGTTTACACGAATCTTGTTTGTTTTGTTTGCAAAAGGGTTTACGTTTGATACCAGATTGTTAGCAACTTCGTTTGTTATTTTTATCTTCATGTTTTTTTTGGAGCGTTTTAACGCTCTCTCCTTTCCAATTTGTTTAATTAAAATGCCATATCAAACAACGAACGTTGTCCGACTACTTCTTTTTTTCTGGGTTTTGCCTTTTTCACGGGAACTATGTTAGGTTTTTCTTTTTCTTCTTTAACCGGTTTGCTTGTAAATAAAAGATTATTAAAGATACCGGCAAAGAAGTCTTCAAAACTTTCAGTTTCCTTTATGTCAGGCATGATTGTCTTGTCGGGACTATTCTTTTCTTCTTCAATCCTGTCTTTAGCAGGTTTGGATAAGAAATCTTCAAAGGCAACTTCACCTGTATATTTCTGTTTTCCGGTCAATTCCCAGAAGTTTAAGGACTTTTTGAATGTAGAATAAGAATCATCTACGGTTTCGTTCGATGTTTGTAAAGCATCAAACATGTTTTCCAGGGTATCTCTCGAAGTCATATCCCCGGAAGATAATGCTGCGGCAAGCTCCGTTCTTGCATCAACGCCTTTTGCCATGGAAGCTAAGCCTTCAGCCGAGAAGTGTCCCTGAATAGCTGCGGTTGACACTTGTTTTTTGGCCATAATACGTAAGGCTTCAGCCTGAAGGGTTCCGTCATATGCAAGGTAATAGTTTCTGCACTCGCATTTTTGATTAAGACGAAAGGCTCTTCTTGATGCCTGCCATATAGTGGCAAGAGAATAGCTTGTCTGATAGAAAATAAGGGTTGGATAATTATAAAACCTGCCATTGTACTTAAAACAAAAATCCAAGCCTGTTTCTACGTTCATGGGATTGGTTATGAATACCTTTATTCCCTCCGACGCTTTTTTATGGAACCACTCTTCTCTTTTGGAAGCTTCGGGTGATGAAGACTGGATTATCTCCACAGCACCTTTCAGATTGCATCTTTCTTCAATGATCTTTTTTAATCTGTAAACTACGTTTGTATCAGGAGACCGTGTAAAAGAGGCATAAATAAAGAGGTTTCTATTTTGCGAAATCTCCTTGTTTACTATGTCTATAAGTGCTTCCTCTTTTGGAAGAAGCATTTCGGTCTCATACTCATTGAATTCTTCAACGTTACAGACTATACTGTCTTTTCTGTAAGGGTCTTTTATGTATTTAACCCCATACGGCTTGTCCAGATAGGAAAGACCGAACTGGAGAAGGATTGATAATGCACTCATTCCAAGGTTTGTTTTGCTTTCCTGCTTAAGAATCTCAAGTACGCGCTTATACTCATGCCCTACTTCATTGGGCACTTCAACAAGCTTAACTTCTTCATGGAATTTAGGTAAGAACTTTGACAAATCCGAAATATCCATAAAGAGACACCTGTCTATAAGCACTTCACCGAATAAGACCGGCGAAATACCGGGCATAAGTTTCGGAGGTGATAACTGCTTACCTCTGCTGAACTTATTCTTCAAAATGTCGTAATTGGCTTCATATACGGTTTCCACACAACCGTAGGTTTTGCAAAACCTCATCATTTCAGAAGACGAATACTTATACCCTTTATCAATAAGCTTTTTAGGTTCAAGCATAAAAAATAAGTTATAAAAACTGCCGGCTGTACCGTTTGAGATTGTTCCGGTTAAGCAAAGAGTAAATTTACTTGCCTTAATAAGTGCATGGGCGGCTGTTCCCTGGGCTGATTCGCCAAGATATTTGTGGCACTCGTCGAGAATACAGAAATCAAAAACACCCTTAAGATACTTTTTTATGTACCTTGCGGGTGCTACCTTTCTGGGACCGTATTCCTGAGAGACATATGACCATCCATCAACTGTTACCTGTGCGTCCTTATATGCCTTTTCATTAGCCTTTCCATTTAATATCCAGGACGTCTTCTTCGTTTTTTTCCTATGATTTGCAAAATGCGAGACTCTCCTCCATTTGGGTAAGATTTTTTTAGAGTCGTCTGTAGTCAGAGGTTTTGCATTTGCTCCCCATAAGGGATAATCGCAATGGTAACACTTTTCATTGGTGCTACATTTTGATGCCATATCAATAGGAGAAAGAATTATAGAATCAATCCTATCATCAAAAGAAGAGCTTTCGGGACATAATCCTTTATACCGTAATAAGAGGCCGTCACAGTTGGGACAGACAAGACCTCTTTTCATACCATAATAGGTAAGTTCATAGGGGATAAAGTTGCTTCCATGACATACAGGACATTCAGCATTCTTGCCGACGCCTTTTTTATAGTTAATTGAGTGATCGTCATGGTAACAGTCTGCACATATATCGAGTGCAACATATCTGGATCTTATATGTGTCGGTGTAGGGGAATACATGGTATCAAGCTTACAAAAATCCTTGGAAAAGATATAAAACTCCTTACCTTTCGGATTTTTGCGTTCTTCTCTTAAAGTAATAAGCTGTGACAGATGTCTTACTATATCCACCTTTGCGTATGGGATCTCCGACTCTATCTCTGCCTTCCACTTTTCTAAAAGATGCCCGGGAGCCATAACAGCAACCCTGTAATGAATGATATCCTTATCCATGTATGCGTCTTTTAAGGTTTTTCCGGGATTACTCTTTAACCAGTCGCCTATTTTTGCGGCTTCGATAGCGGATATAGTTTCGAGCGTCTTGCCACACCCCATGCCGTGGTTTATCACTGCATAGTTTATGCCGTTATCACGCATGGCCAATACACCGTTTACTGTTGCAGCCTGCTGGGGAAAGAGGCTTTTTTCCATTAAGGCGAGATTATCGACGTTTGGTTTAAGAGCTGTCAAAGGAGAAAGCTCTTTATCGAGGTTATCTACAGCCTTTTTGCCGTATCTGGTGAAATAATCGTCAAGCCCGTTGATATTAAGGGGACTGATGGGGCTATCACACATTTTGATCTCTTTTTTCCTCAGTGATTCACAAATAACGCTTTCTAAAGCATCCTCTGTAAGGCATGAGAAGTCGATTGCTACAAGGTCGGCTATATCAACTTCTTTTCCGTGAAGCTTTAAGTTAATCTCGTTATGTGGTTCCTTTTCCTTTCTTAGGTAGGATTCTCTAACAAGACGCTTGTCTTCTAGGATCTTCATAAGCTGCCCGGTCCATTCCTTTTTTAAAGGCATACAATAATTAACCATAAGGAAGTCATAATAATCATCTAAAAGCATATCCTTTGTGGTTAATAAGAACTGTTTGCCTACCTTCTCCGATATAGCGAGAATATAGGTAACAGTCTCTCGTCCTATCTGTTCGGTATGAAAGAAGCACTTCCACTCATCGTCACCGCGGGTGTCGTACTTTTTCCAGCCAAACTTTAAGACTTTACTTCCGATCATGGCCCCGACTGCCTTTATTTTTGTTTTGGAACGATGAAATGCTCCAACGATTAAGGCTTCATTATCGGTATTGGCCAAAACAAAATGACCTGATACGCTCAGGTCTCCGATTGTGAGATGCATAGCTGTTTCCTTTCTTTAAAGCAAAGTTAGATTTCCGTTGGCTTCAAGTATCCTTAACTCAACGGATGTCGATGTTGTTACAGAGACTGTATTTGTTCCATTCCCTTCAGAATCTTCTTCCGTCGTACGGATATTATTCTGTTCGATGATCTTAGCCACGCCTCTCATCATGTGAAGATCATCACTTTCGACTGAACCGACTGTTCCATCAGTAAAGCCGGACGTCACAAGCAGATACTTGGAATCCTGCTTGGGACTTATCGGTGGTCTTAAAAGCTGTCCCGTACAATACCTCTTCTGACTGACGTTTAAGTCAAATGCCTGTAACATCTCATCAAGCATGTGCCCGTTTAGTCTGTCATAGATTACGTTTTCCTTATATTCCCTTGTAGTAAAGTTGATTACTTCACTGGAATCTGACGGGAAAATCTCAATATCTTCTGTGGGTTTATCCGGGATTTCAGAAATATTACTGAGCCATTTA
>JAILPU010000113.1 GCA_024699395.1 Lachnospiraceae bacterium
TGCCATATGTCCGAGACCTCCTTAATGCTTCCTGCAAGATAGGGATTTTTAAAGTTGGGGGAGAGCTCTATTCCGAAGATTTTGGAAATCCCCAGAGCTATACAGGTATAGCCCGAAAAATCTGTATAAATCTCAAGTGAAAAAAAGATAAAGCCAAGTATAACCGGGATTCCGGAGTAAAGGGAATATTTTTCGGGATCGAATATAGTATCCACATAGAGCTTTAATCTGTCGGCAATCACCAGCTTCATAAACAAGCCGTAAAGGGCAGTAAGTGACCCCGACAGTATCCTGTTTACGTCGAAGGCCTTTTGCGCAGGCAGTTCCTCTATCTGTTTGAAAAACTTATCCCCTCTCTGAATGGGACCTGAGGAGAGCATGGGAAAATAAAATATAAACAACCCGTGCTTTAGGGGATTCTTTAAAGCCTTACATTTGCCTGTGTATATATCTGCCATTAAACCTATGGCTGCAAAGGTGTAGAATGAAAGCCCCACGGGAAAGGCTGCATTTTTAAATACATATTTGTAGAGACAAAGCTGTATCAGGCATAGAATAATGCCCACGGCAAGAATCGGTTTTGCCGTCTTTTTGTTAGTATTTTTCGCTAAAGCATATCCGCACAAATATGACACTGCTGTCACAATAAAAGCGGGGATAATGGCTGTGACGTGACCAAAACCGCAGGCAAAAATACTTGCGACCGCCAAAAGTACAAAGCGTAATTTGGGCGGGCATATGAGATAGAGTATAAATATTATCGGAAGGAATATTAAAAAGCTAAGAGTGGTAAAGGACATATCAGTCTCCTGTGAGATATTCTTTCATATCTTCAATGACTTTTTCGCAGGAGGACAGGAGAAGCTCATCATTCTTGCTCACAGTCTCTGCGGGGATGTATTTGTATGTCAGTGTGCAAGGTGTCGCCGCACTGAAGGTTAATGAATTCTTGTATTTGGATAAAAGGGAAGGGATTGCGGCAACGTTAATATCGGCTACGGGAGCGAAGGTGAAGACTATCTTTCCCCGAATGCCTTTTATTTCCGTTACATATACCTCGCAGGCCTTGGCTTTTATCAATGCGATGCGAAGAAGGTTGATGACGGATACGGGAACTTCGCCGAAACGGTCTTTGAGTTCCTGCTCCATATCGTCTTTTTCACCTATGTCCGAAATCTGGGCGATGCGCTTGTAAATATCAAGCTTTGCCACTTCGTTGAAAATATATTCTCCGGGGATAAATGCATCCACGTCCAGATCCACGGTTGATGAAGGAATCACGTTGTCTTTGGGAATGTCGCCCTTAACCTTTGAGACGGCCTCGTTAAGCATTTTGCAGTATAGATCGTATCCAACGGCTGCCATATGTCCGTGCTGGCTTGTGCCCAAAAGATTTCCCGCACCTCTTATTTCCAGATCCTTCATGGCAATCTTAAAACCGCTTCCAAGACGGGTGAATTCCTTTATGGCTTCCAGCCTTTTTTCCGCAACCTCTTTTAAAAGTTTATCTCGCTTGTACATTAAAAATGCGTAGGCGTTTGCGGTGGATCGACCCACACGACCTCTCAGCTGATAAAGCTGGCTTAAGCCCAACGTGTCGGAATCGTGGATTATCATTGTGTTTACGTTTGATATATCCATGCCGGTCTCTATTATTGTGGTGGAGATTAACACATCTATATTGCCGGTGACAAAATCATACATTATGGCTTCCAGTTCTCTGGGTTCCATTTTGCCGTGGGCGTAGGAGATGCGCGCTTCAGGTACCAGCCTTTGAAGAGCGGCACAAACGTCCGGGATGGTCTTTACCCTGTTATAGACATAGTAAACCTGTCCTCCTCGTTTAAGTTCACGCATAATGGCTTCTCTTACAAGAATCTCATTGTATTCGCAGACGAAGGTCTGGATGGGCTTCCTGTCATGGGGAGCTTCCTCCAAAAGACTCATGTCCCTGATGCCGGACAGACTCATATGGAGGGTACGTGGGATAGGGGTGGCTGTGAGAGTGAGGACGTCCACATTGTTTTTTAATTTTTTTATCTTTTCCTTATGGGAAACACCGAAACGCTGTTCCTCATCGATAATTAACAGTCCCAGATCCTTAAAAGCAATATCCTTGGATAAAAGTCTGTGGGTTCCGATTACGATATCCACCGAACCGTTTTTTAAGCCGGCGATAATCTTTCTTTGTTCAGCAGGGGTTTTTAATCGGTTAAGCATTTCAATTCCCACGGGATAATCTTTCATACGTTCGCGGAAGGTGTTGAAATGCTGGCTTGCTAAAATGGTGGTGGGCACCAGTATTGCCACCTGCTTGCTGTCCTGAACAGCTTTGAAAGCGGCTCTTATGGCAACCTCGGTTTTACCGAAGCCCACATCACCGCATATAAGACGGTCCATTATCCTTTCGCTTTCCATGTCCCGTTTGGTGTCTTCAATGGCCTTTTGCTGGTCGTAGGTTTCTTCATAGGGGAAGAGCTCCTCGAATTCCTTCTGCCATACAGTGTCGTGACCGAAGGGATGACCCTTGAGGGTATCTCTTTTTGCATAAAGCTCCACCAAATCGGTGGCAATTTCCCAAACCGCTTCCTTAACCTTTAACTTGGTCTTTTCCCAGTCCTTGCTTCCCAGACGGTTTAATTTGGGAACGGATTCGGAATCCATTGATGCGTATTTTTGGATCACATCCAGGGAAGTTACGGAGACATAGAGGTTACCCCCGTCACGATACTCCACTTTAAGATAATCCTTCTGTACACCGTCGACGGTAATCTCCTGTATACCGCGGTAGATTCCCAGACCGTGATATTCATGAACCACGTAATCACCGATGTGAAGCTCATTGAAATCATTTATCTTACGGCCTTCATTGTAGCGCTTCTTCCTGGTATTTTTTTTGTCATAATGGGTGAAAATATCGGATTCCGACAGTACAACAAATTTAATGTCCTCGTATTCGAAACCTGTTTTGATATTTCCCAAGGTTACCAGAACCTCTCCGGGAACAATGGTTCTGAAGGGATCCTGTGAGAATGCGCAGGGAATGCCGTTTTCTTTTATATCTTTGGTGAGCCTTTCCGCCCTTGTCTTTGAGGGGGATAAAAGAAGAACAAGGTATCCTTCTTTTTTATATTTTGAAAGATCTTTTATTAAAAGTTCAAAACTGTTGTTGTAGGAGTTTACGCTTCGTGTTTTTAAAGTGACACGCATGTCAACTTCCAAAGAAGGGAGTTCGGCTTCAAACCCCGACATGGTAGCCAGGGCCGTTAGGTCTATAAGCCCAATAACCTCCTCGGGGCGAGAAATCATATTTGCCTGACCCGGAAGAATATATCCTGTCAAAAGACGGTTTTCGGTACTCATCCTGAACTCTTCAAAGGAGGCAGTCCCGTGTTCCTCCACCCTCAAGGGCTCGTCGAAAAGATATACAAGGCTTTGGGGGTTGTCACTTTCAAGCTTCTGATATATAAGATCTGCCAATGATGTGAGATTTTCGTAAAAATATCCCGCATAACTTTCAAAATTGCTGTAGGACATAAAGTCCGCGAGGTTTTCGCAGAATTCGTTTACCCGCTTCTTAAGGGTATGGGCATGCTCCGTTTCATGAAGAGATTTAAAATATTCTACTCTTTTTTCGCATTCTGTTTGGATTGCGGCTATGCCCTTGTCGATTCGTCCCTTTGAGAGAACGAACTCCGTTGCGGGGAAAATGGTAATGCCGTAGAGTTTTTCGCCGGAGCGCTGACTCTCGGTATCAAAGATGCGGATGCTTTCAACCTCATCACCCCACAGTTCTATGCGGACAGGGTTTTCTTCGGTGAGATCGAAGATGTCCACTATGCCGCCGCGGATGGAAAATTGCCCTCCCTTTTCCACCTGATATACTTTTTCATATCCCATGGACAAAAGCTTTTTGGAGAGAGCTTCCTCTGATACAACAGAGTCTTTTTCAATACGGAGGATATCCTTGTCTTCCCAGACAGGCTGTAAGGTCATGAGAGCGGGAAGGGTTGTTACGATGCAGGTAGGCTTTTTTTCATAGATGCGGCGAAGTACTTTTATTCTTTCCGCTACCAGAGTATCTCCGTGAACATCCGCCTCAAAAAATATGAGATCTTTCTCCGGCAAAAGGCATACACTTTTGTCGTAAAATCTGTACTCTTCGCAGATGGCTGCTGCTTTTTCTTCACTGTAAGTAACGATGACTTTATATCGGAAGCCATCGGTCAAGCAGTTGAAGAGATGAAGTTTTTGGGAGTCTGCACAGCCTGATATGGCAGCAGTCTTTTGTTTTTTTAACAGAGCTTTTATATCTTCAAAAGCTTCCAGTTTTTTTAGCGGTGCCGTAAGTGCCTGCATTGTCTTTCCTTATTATTAAAGTTATACGCGTTTACTGTTATATTTGTTCATTGCCTGATCGACGTCGGAGGTTATTATAAGCTCAATGGCATCGCAGGCATCCTTGGCGGCTTCGTTTAAGAGCTTTCTTTCCTCAGGGTTAAAGTGACCCAGAACATAGGCGGCCAAATCGAAACCCTTGGGCTTTTCTCCAACACCCATTCTGATTCGTACGAATTCGTCGGTCTTTAAAAGAGCGATTATATTTTTGAGACCGTTGTGTCCGCCTGCGGACCCTTTGGGTCTTATTCGTAACATTCCCACATCCAGATTTATGTCGTCGGATATGACCATCAGCCCTTCCTTGGGGTCCACATGGTAATATTCACAGATTGAAAGAAGACTTTCGCCGCTTAGGTTCATATAGGTCTGGGGTTTTACCAGAACGCATTTCTGCCCTGCGATGTAGCACTTGCCAATAAGAGCTTTGTGTTTTTTCTCGCATATCTGTGTATTGCATTTATCGGCCAGCATATCAATCACGTCAAAACCGATGTTGTGTCTTGTGTTGTCATATTCTTTGCCCGGATTGCCCAGGCCCGCTATTATATACATATCTGTCTCCCATCTGTCTGATTGGTCAGAGTTTACCTTGAGTGCAATCTTCATTGTCTGATGCCGCTTCGGCCGGCGGTTCACTGCCCTCTATTTTCTCATTTACCCCCCTAAAAATCAAGAGCGGCATAAATGGCTAAACAAGATGTCTGTTTCCAAACCGTTTGACTGGTACGATGCTGTCCGGGAGACTTCGGTCAACTCAAAGATCGCAAAGAACCGCTGGAAGACCGAGACCATAGAGCGCGACAGGTTGTTCCTAAACAAGCTCGGGGTCATCAAGTAATTTAGTGACTATAGTTCGGATTTTAGGTTATAATGGACAGAATCATTTATGGTTCTTACAAGACTTC
>JAILPU010000152.1 GCA_024699395.1 Lachnospiraceae bacterium
CCTCCAAAATTGCTTTTTTCACAACACTGTACACAGTTACCGTGTTAACATCCCACGGCATTAACATTCCCGGCAGTTATCGACATCTTTACGTATTCCACATTCCAACATGTGTCGCATCCCCGACATTCGGCCGGACACCGATTTTACGTATTCAATATTCCGCCGACCACCGTTTATACGTATCCCATATTCCACCGAATGCCGTTTATACGTATCCGACATTCCACCGGATGCCGTTTATACGTATCCCATATTCCACCGGATGCCGTTTATACGTATCCGACATTCCACCGGATGCATTAAAGTTTATCTATATTTAAAAAAACTCCAATCCATATAATTTTATCATATTTATCCTATATTTGCATCGTTTTTGAAAATGCAGAGCAAAAAACCCATGATTACGGGTTATTATTTCTTGAAAAAAGGACGGTTCCGTATGAAACCGCCCTTTGATTAACAAAATCCCAAATATATTTTATGCACACACCGGCAACACATTTTTCAGCGAATTCCATATTGAATAACGAATCGCATTGGCGTTTTTATTACATATCGGATAATGCATTTGCTCATGAATCAGATTATTCAGCAATAATGCTCCGATTATGATTATGACTCACATCAGTCGTCATAATCGTAGCTGAAATCGTCGTCGTAACTATAGTCATCGTCATCGTAGCTGTAGTCATCGTCGTCGTAGCTGTAATCATCGTCGTAGCTATAGTCATCGTCATCATAGCTGTAATCGTCATCGTCGTAGCTATAATCATCGTCATCATAACCGTAGTTATCGTAACCGTCGCCGTCGTAATAATTATAATCTCCCATCAGCCTGTTGAAAGATTCCAGCGTTTCCGCATATTTTTCAATCTGGTCTGTGATTTCATCAGGGATGTCACCGGCGCGCATATTGGATACCAGAGTATCGAGGTTGAACCCGGTTACCCACTCCATCATTCCGTCGCCATCGTCATAATCAATCTTATCTGTGGGGATTGAAACACTATCGGCGCCGCCTTTTTTAACATTTCCCTCTACTGTCAGGGTGACAAAGGAAGAATTGTTATAAAGCACATCCATAACCATATTGGAGTTATTTTTGTCAGCATCAATGTCTATGGATAGCGCGCATCCGGAAGCCATAAGGAGAAGATCCGAATCATCCGAATCACTTTCATCAGCAATAAGCTTAAAGAACTCGTGGGTGGGTACAATATCAATTTTACCCTTCACTTTTTCCCCTGATGAACTGTAATCCGTCACCTTGATATCAAGTATATCGGAATCGTTAAGATAGCAGGAAAAATCACCGTTTGTCTTTAACATCTTTGTTCCTGTTCCTTCTACCCTGAACTCGCCGTAACCGGGAACACCCATGTCAAATTCCACAGCAAATTTGTTTCCCTTATGAGGCCATATACAGCTTACGTTTGTCTGGGCTTGGCTTAATACGTCAAGTTCAAATCCGCATATGGAACCGGTACTGTCGATATATACGGAATAAATGGGCATCTTTTCAAAATTAAGCTGAGGAATATTTGTTTTCTCGATGGAATTTAACATCTCATCAACATAGCTCTCGCTTATTGAAGGATATGCCGCAACAAGTGCTTCCTTTACAAGCTTTTTAAAATCATCGTCCTTCTTAAATTCTTCCAAAAGCTTTTGAAGTAAATTGGTGGTTTCTTTGCCATCAAAGTAAACGGTATACTTATCAACCTTAAACGACATATCCTTGACAACAAGGCTCACATTCTTCGTGCGCTCCACCATATTCTGGTTTTCTATAATAAGATTCGTATACTTTTTGGACATACGCTCGTAGGACTCATCATACGAAAACTTATTGGAAAGAGAATTGCCGTAACCGCCGGACACATTAAGATCGCTCTGGGCAAAATAGAGGGCCTTTTCTGTAATCTCAGGCAATGTAAGATACACTTCCATAGGGTCGAGATTAACAATATAATCCATATTCGTCAAATGCTTGCCGTTAACCTTGGCATCCATATTCATTTCTACGAACTTACCTGAAGTATTTCCCTCATAATCTATGGAAATATCGTTAAGCCATGCAAAATCAGTTTGTGTCGCTGTTTTCATAAGGGTTTTAGCCGTATCGGAAAGTTCCACCTTCATAGTTCCCGAAGAGCTGATACCCTGACCTGTAAAAAGCTTAAGCTGCTCAGCATAGTTTTTGCCGTCGGCACCATACCCCTTGTCAAGAGCATCCTTCTCCACCATCTGAAGATACTTTGCGGGAGACATGAAATTCCTCATTGCAAAGGCTTTAATCTTGTTAAAGAACACGCCAAACAATACCACCAGGCACACAAGAGGAATGCAAACTGCCAAAATCTTGCCAACGGAAGGCTTTTTCTTTTCAGGCTCTGCCGCATTCAATGAATTGTATGCACCGTTACCATAAACCTGATTATAATCGTTGTAGTTATTTCCGCCGCCGAATCCGTTGTTCTCTCCGAATCCGTTATTGGAACCAAATCCGTTGTTGTTCGCACCGAATCCACTATTATTCGAACCAAACCCGTTATTGTCGGCACCGGATCCACTATTGCCATTGTTGGCGCCAAAACCGCTGTTGTTGGATTCGAAACCGTTGCTGCCCGCACCAAATCCACTGTTATTTGAACCGAATCCGTTACTGTTTGCACCAAATCCACTGTTGTTCGTGCCAAATCCGTTATTATCGGCACTGTTACTGCCCGCACCATCGTTGGCATTATTAGCGCCAAATCCGTTGTTACCATTAACGGCACCAAAGCCACCATTGTTGGATTCTAAACTGTTATTATTTGTGCCAAAACCGCTGTTGCCTGAACCAAATCCACTTTCGCTTCCGTCTGTTGCTCCTGTTGACGAAGCGTTCTCCGTCGGCTCTGCTTCCACTGCGGTTCCGCAGTTTAAGCAAAAATGAGCTCCTTCACGCAGCTGATTACCGCATTTTTTACAAACCATACATTTCCTCCTAGTTTCAAAACAATATCCATTTAAATGTTACAGTTGCTTTCGGCCATCAGTGGTGTCAGCCGCTCATTTAACAACCATTACTTTATTTATTACATAAATCCCACAAAAACACAAGTAAAATAAGCCATTCGTCAAATCACATGATCCATCGCCCCATCATGTCGGCTTTAACCGGAATTAAACAATTACAGTAAAAGAAGCCATTCGACGAATGGCTTCTTAGGAGAAAGGGGACGAAAAGAGGCACCGGCTATGAAAAAACAGTCAATGCATTATCGATTTCAAGAGTATCAACGGGCTTCAATCCTTCCGGAGTTTTTCTGTAGAGAAGAACTCTTCCCTTTGCCGAACAGGATGCATTGACATCCATCAGTTCCTCATTAACTCCGGCGGATTCATATGTAATCTTTGTGAGATCCCGGTTTCTCAAACCAAAGGATACCTTCACAACAGAATTCTTGTTTTCACCTACGAAATTCCAGACAAAACGTTTGTCCGATTTCTTAAACTTCCATTTAATGCGGCTTCTCAAAGAAGGTTTTGTGAAATTAAACTCAAAATCCTCACCCATATAGGTAAGTTGCATCATTATCTTGCGCTTTAAGGGGAATCTTAAGAACTTGGGGCAGCATCCGTTGATGCATATGGCCGTATGTCTTAATTTACCCCCTCTTGTAACGGAATACATCTCCGTTCCCGCAATAAGAATCCAGGGCTTATTGTAACCTCTGCCCCAGTGTTTGTCACAATATCCGGAACCGAATTCCGGAGAAACGGTATAATCCTCACCGTTAAGGGTAACACTTCCTCTGAAAAAGGTCTTGATTCCCTCGCCATGGAAGAAACTGTCCAAAACCCCCAAAGCCGTAGCCAGTCTGCTGCAGGCCCAACCTGCGTGGAAGGATACCGCCTTATGAAGCTCCACATCCCAGCTCATGCTTCCCGCCTCGGTCATAAGATACCTTTTGGAGGCCTCCTGCTCAGTGGCACATACGCTTCCCATTATACGGGTCTCGGAACAGATACAGTCCTCCACCTGGAAAAATAAGGGGTCGCTTGCGGCGTGAAGAGCCGAAACAGGATAATAATTGTTGATTAAAAGTCCTTCATGCTCCCTGTCTGCAAAAACGCCGGCCTTTATCTGAACGTAGGAAGAGCTCATATTTTTCTTTCTGTAATACGGGTGTTGGGCAAGTACGGGAATATCCTTACCGTTGGCCGGATTAAGAATAAAATACTCAATAAAAAAAGTGCGTGACTCCCCTGTAGATTCATTGATACCTACAAAAGAATGCCACCACCTTATGTACCCCTTCTTGGCCAGATTTGCATCGGGCATATGAGCATTTCTTATCAAGTCCGATTGATTCATACTAACTCTTCCCTCAATATATTGTAACACCTGAGGATATTATACTACTATATATTGAAAATGACAAGCGTGTCTTTTGATTTTGTCCATATTTTTTTTCTATTTTTGAAGGTGTTTTTATGGATATTTCCCCCAATCCCCATAAACACTTTTAATTTTTGTTTGACAATCCAAAATCAAAATGATAAACTCGCTCTAATATTAAAGAAAAAGGAGCGTGAATGCCTTATGAAACTGGATCCTATTATCACAAGTCTTTTGGAAACGGATATGTACAAATTCTCCATGGGTCAGGCAATCTACCACCAGTTCTCCGATTACAAAACAACATGGACATTCAAATGTCGTAATAAGGATGTTTTTTTCACTCATGAAATGGTGGAGGAGATTAAAGACCAGATCAAGCACTACTGCGATCTCAGATTTAATGAAGAAGAGCTTTCTTACCTTGATAACATCACCTGGATTAAGGGTTCCTATGTGGACTTCTTAAGATTGTGGAAGCCCAGATACAAGGATTTCACCATTAAAGAGGAAGGCCCCTGCGGTCTTTCCATAGAAACCTTCGGAACATGGCTCAACACATCCATGTACGAAATTCCCACACTTGCCATTGTTAATGAAGTTTATTTCCGCATGGCTCACGACTACGATAAGCTTATCAAGAGCTTTAAAGAAAGACTGGACAAGAAGGTTGAACTTCTCAGTAAAGACCTCTACAGATTGAGCAGCTTCTCAGAGTTCGGTTTGAGACGTCGTCTTTCTGCTGAGGCTCAGGAAATGGCTGTCAAAGCTTTGGCTGCCTGCAAAATAACAGGCTCCAGATTTGTAGGTACCAGCAATGTTTACCTTGCAATGAAATATAAACTCACTCCCGTGGGCACCATGGCACACGAATGGATCATGTGCGTAGGTCAGGGTAATCACAGACACAACCCCGCATATTCCAACTGGTATGCTTTGGATGCATGGGTAAAGGAGTACGGTGTCTTGAACGGAACCGCTCTTACAGATGCCATTACAACCGAGTGCTTCTTAAGAGACTTCAGACTTACCTATTCCACCCTCTTCTCAGGTGTACGTCATGATTCAGGTGATCCCATCGAATGGGGCGAGCGCATGATCAAGCACTACGAGAGCTTAAACATCGATCCTAAGACCAAGACCCTTCTCTTCTCTGACAGTCTTGATTTTGAAAAAGCCACAGCAATCTTCGACCACTTTAACGGCCGTGCCCGGGTAGCCTTCGGTATCGGAACATATATTGCCAATGACACCGATGTTCCAGCTCTTAACATAGTTATGAAAACAACAGCCTGCAACGGCATGGATGTTGCAAAGCTTTCCGATGTGGAAGGAAAGGGAATGTGCAAGAATCCCGAATACATCGATTACCTTCAGCGCTGCATAGACTGGAGAATGAAGAACGAGGCAGTTCACAATGGCTGATCTTATATTGGTGGGAGGCACTTTTAATCCCATAACCAATGCACACATAGAACTTGGGGAGACGGCAAAACGCCGTTTTCCCAATGCCTGTGTTACCTATGTTCCCTCAAGGCTCTCCTATGTCTCCGGTTTTAAAGAGATAACGGATAATCCTGTGTTCTCCGACGAAAACCGTTTAAAATGCATAAAGCTTGCTTTGGATTCTACTGATTTTCATTTGAATCTCTCTGAGGCTCTGGGGTTCTTAACAGGTACCACCTTTGATACGGTTAATTACTTTAAGAAATTGGGCTATAAGGATATCTGTATCACCATAGGCACCGACAAGGTAAACGAGCTTCTTAAATGGCACAGATACCAAGAGCTTTTAAGTATGGTAAAAATCATCATGTTCAACAGATACGGTCAGAGTTTTGACGAAGTTGCCTGTGATGAGATAAAAGCCTATAAGGACCGCTTTATTTTTGAAAATATCTCTCCTCAAAACGAAGAAATATCTTCTTCCCAAATCAGAGAATTATACAAAGAAAAGAGACTTCCCGAAATAAGAAGTCTCGTACCTGCAAAGGTTTATGAATTTCTATCGTCCCTTTGATCATGTCCCCTTATTTGGGGGTTTATGATTGAAGGGCGTTTTACTTTTTTCTTTTGTTAAAGTCACGTTGTAAACAGTGCCCATTATCTCCTTCTTGGCACCGCATATGGTCATGGAAATATTGGATTGAAGCTCACCGTATACACGGACATATGCAGCCAAAGCCTTTTCTCTCACGCTCTTAAGTCTTGAATGCTCTCCTTCAAGTCTTTCGAGCTCCTGCTTTTTAAGCGTTACAGCCTCATCTGTCTTTGAAAAAATAGCATTCCTTTTGGCTGTATCGGCGCCCATCATGCTGAACATCCTGTCAATACCGGTCTCAAGCTTTTCAATCTCGTCACTTGTCTTTTTAATAAGAATCTCGCACTTTTTAAGCTTATTCTCAACGGAATATACGTCGCCGATATTCATTAACATCTTGCCGGCTCCGGCATTGGAGATGTTGGCACTTTCAACTCCTGCGGCGGCAATTATATTGCCACCCATTATCCTGCCTTTGTTTCCTCTGGCCAGAACTTTGTCGTCGGTCTCCACAATACAGTTAAGGAAATAGTTTCCCTCTATGGGACCCAAAGCCTTAAGACACGCGGACTCATAGAAGCTGCTCATTATCTTTCCGTCGGCCTGTATGCTGCCCTTAAAGCCCATATTTACGCCGCCCTTGATAATGATATTCTGTCCTGCAACAAGTGTGGCTCCCGCCACATAGCCATCCACCACTATATCGCCGCTAACCTTTATACAGGTCATGTCCATAACAGAACCCTGAACATACACATTTCCGTCGAAGATGATATTGCCGTTATAGCAGTTGGCATCTCCGTGTATTATGTATGTGGGCCAGATATTAAGGGTATATTTGTACTGATTGTAGGATGCATATCCTCTTGCTGTAGCAAAGTACGAATTGGTTTCATGATCGAATCTTATACCGGAACCTTGAAGTGCCGGAAGATCGTCACCTCGTTTTCCTTCAACGGTAATACCGGTTACAGTAGTTCCTTTAACCCCCAATGAAGCCGGGTAATACTGAACCAGGTGCATTCCCGGTTCCACCATCTGTGCCACCACAACATTGGTATAATCAACTCTTCCGTCGGGAAGAATCTTCGGGCTCTCGGGAAGCTCACCCTTAAAATATATCTCGTATTTCCCGGGTTTACCCTCTTCTGAAGGGGTTCCCTTCGCTACGGGCACAAATTTATCTCTTATATTGTGCTCCAGCATAACAGTGAGGTTATTCTGAATGACACCATAGGTTACTTCATTTTTTTCTAAGATACCTGTTAGTTCCTTAACCGTATATTTTTTATCCGCGGGGGCTGTTATCTTAAGTCTCGCCTCCATGCAGTCATCGGATATATATATTTCCACACCGGAATTATCATCCTTTATGGTTCGCTCAAAACCTGTGGGATTCTCATTGTATTTGTCATGTATAAGGCTTCTTCTGGTCTGCTTCATTTGATTGGAAGCAATCTTATATTTGGCATAAGAGGAAACATCTATTCCCCAGAAAAGTCCCATCCTTATCTCATGCATCTGCTCGCTGTTAAACAGGGTGTTCATGTAAGCTTCAACGGGAAGTCCGTCCACAAGTCCCATTCTCAGCTCATACATCTGCATCCAGTTATAATCTTTGTAGGCATAAACATCAACCGGAAGATTGGCCTCAAGCCCCTTTGTTATCTCCGCTATCTGAGAGTCCCAAAATCCCTGTTTCTTAAGGGTAACGGGATCGTATTTCTTAAGATTAACCCCAACGGACTCCCCGGGCTTATCCTCCTCATGGTCAAGCACAAGTCTTTCCTCACCGCTTAACCCCAAAAGACCGTTGATGGTCTGAAGGAGTTCATCCACGTTTTGTTCATCTTTAATTCCCTGTGCTTCTTTAAACCATTTATCATCTGCCATATAAAGATTCCCTCTGGTTTACACCTGCCTTTGTGTTACAGATATTATATCAAAATCTAAAGCTTTTTCATAGTTAATGATAGTCAACTTCCATCATGCACAATCCCTGAGCCGGTGCCGTAAATCCGGCATTGGCTCTTTTTTTGCCATCCAGTATCAATGGGATATCCTCAGGTTTTTTCTTCCCGTAACCCACCTCCAAAAGAGTTCCTGTCATTATACGCACCATGTGTTGCAAAAAACCTGTACCGTGAAAGGTGAAAACAATGGTATCTTTCTCCCTTTTTATATCGATTTTGTCCACAAGTCTCACTGTGGATTTCTTCATTCTGGCATTGGAACAAAAAGCCGCAAAATCATGTTCTCCCATAAGAAGATCCGCCGCTTTTCTCATTAAATCCATATCAGGCACCATTTCGGTCCTGTAAACATATTTTCTGTTAAAAACAGGTTTTTCATCACCCACATAGCAGGTATAGCGGTAGGTTTTACCCAGGGCATTATACCTTGAGTGAAAACGGTCTCCTGCTTTAACCACCTTTTTAACGCAAATGTCATCGGGAAGATAGCGATTACAATAATCCTTTATCTCATCCTCCGTCATATCCGTCTCCAGAAAGGCATTTGCCGTCATGGCAACAGCATGAACGCCGGCATCAGTTCTGCCGGCGCCAATTACTTCAATCTCTCTGCCATCCAGGCAAGACAGAACACTCTCCATCTTGCCCTGAATGGTCATATCTGTGTTTGGCTGATGTTCCCAGCCGTAAAACCGGGAGCCATCATAACTAATGGTAAATCTGTAATTCTGTTTCAAAAAAATCTCCTATAATCCAAATGATGCTTTGATCTTCTTAAATTCAAGGGAGTATGCGAAGTCTGCAAGTACTGCCGTTCTTGATTTGCCGTACTTAAGCTCATTTCTCCAATAATTAAGTCCACCTTCATCACCTTCACGATCGAAGAAGGTTGCATAAAGATGATCAAGATACTGATCGTCATTGTAATTCTTGCTTAAGAACTCATCAGTCTCGAAGAATCCGAAGGTGCAGACTGTCATGATATCCATCTTTCCTGTGAGAATCTGCTCACTCCAATGGTTAAGTCCGTCCACATCATATTCTCTTTCAAGAGCCTTACTGTAAAGTCTTGAAAGAAATCTTGTAAGCTCGGGCTTGCGGCTTCTGTACTCCTTCAATGTGAAGGTTCCGAGAGTGATCCCGTAGGTATCGCAAATACCCTTGTACTCATTGGAGGTAAGGAATCCGTTAAGAACTCCGTCACGACCAACACCGCTCTTTAAGTAACCAAGCCAGAACTCAAGACCGCCTTCGTCATACTCTCTGTCCATCATTACTCTGTAAAGAACCTTAACGTACTCTTCGTCGCTTAAGTTCTTGGCAGTAAACTCAGGTGAGTAGATGAAGAAATCACATATGGTGCAACCGTTGTAATCTCCGTTCTTAAGTGCATTGATCCAGAAATTGAATCCTTCTTCATCTGCTTCTCTGTCCATGCAGAGTCTGTAGAGACGATCCACATATGCCCTTATCTTCTCCTCGGGACTTGAAGAAGGTTCTGTGGTAGGAACCTCTGTGGGCTCCCCTGAAGGATTAACTGTAGGTTCTCCTGAAGGTATCTCTGTGGGTTCTCCTGTAGGTACATCTGAAGGTACTTCTGAGGGCACTCCCGAAGGTGCTTCTGAAGGTACATCTGTGGGTACTCCCGAAGGTACCTCTGAAGGTACATCTGTGGGTACTCCCGAAGGTACTTCTGAAGGTACATCTGTGGGTACTCCCGAAGGTGCTTCTGAAGGCACATCTGTGGGTACTCCCGAAGGTGCTTCTGAAGGTACATCCGTGGGATTCTCCGAAGGTGCTTCCGTGGGAGTTGCCGTAGGTGTAGGATTGGTAACTGCTTTTTCAATAAATCTTATATCGCAGATGGTAAATGTCTGCTCGCCGGCAACACCGTCGCCCGCTGTAGCATCAAACCACATACTCAGCATTTCGGGATCGTCCGTAGGTGAAAGCTTAACGGTCTGAAGTGTTGTC
>JAILPU010000176.1 GCA_024699395.1 Lachnospiraceae bacterium
GCTTCTGGATAAAGTATCCAGTACTACTACCATTCTTCAATGTAATGTAAGGGAAAAGATATGCTATCCTGTGTTCCGCTATAAGTATGGTTTTATGTTCTTCTTTCCACGCCTCAATCATTTTTTGCAATTCACAGATGCCCTTATAATCGAGATTTGCGGAGGGTTCATCCAATACAACAACCTCCACCGGTTCCACTGCAATACTTGCACATGCAATTTTTTGCTTTTCTCCACCCGAGAGCTTGAATATGCTTCTTCCCATCAACAAAGCAAGGTCATGTTTGTTTACGGTAAGATTTATCCGCCTCTCTATTTCATCCGGATTAAGGCCGAAATTTTCACATCCGAATGCCAGCTCGCTTGTGGTATCCACGTTAAAAAACTGACTCCTTGGATTCTGAAAAACCGTACCCACATGTCTCGAAATCTTGCGGAGCGTAGTCTTTGATACATCTATCTTGTTTAGCGTAACGCTGCCTGTCATGCGCCCCTTGTAAAAATGGGGTATAAGACCGTTAACGCATCTTACCAGCGTGGACTTTCCGCATCCGGAGGGCCCGCACACCAGCACCACGTCTCCTTCTTTTATATTAAGATTGATTCCTTTTAAAGACTCCCCTTCCTCTGTATAGCTAAAAGAAACATTATCAAAACAAATCATACAAAAAACCTTCCTATCCCCCACCACACAAACGCGCTAAGGCACAATGTGATGACGGCTATATCAGGGACGCCAAAACTTATATTCCAAATGCAGCTTCTCTTTTTACCCACATCAAGTCCCCTGGTCATGGCTGCGGCTGATAACTCCTCACCAATGATGGAACAGGAGGCTATAAGAGGCACCATCCTGTACTCCACCGCTTCAGTCGCTTTCTTGGCTCCCATCTCAATTCCACGCATGCGCATGGCATCATTGATTGCCCGTGATTCCTCCACAACCGTAGGAAAAAATCTGAAAATCACGCTGATGGGAATGGTAAGTTTATCGGTAACATGCAGTCGGTTCATGGCTGTCAAAAATTCCGAAACCTTTGTGCTCTTTACTATATACCTGGCCAGAACGACTGTAGGAAATATCTTGGTAATGATATATAACATTAATGCCAAAGCTGATTCCACCGCCGTCAGATCATGCTGCAACGCCATCTGTGCGTAAAAGCTCCCCAGGTAAATAGCAATGGCAATAAATCCCGCTTTAAATTCTTTCTCCGCAAAAAGTAAGAGCACGGGAAGATATACCAAAATCCAATAAAACACGAACATCCACTTTTCACCTGCATTGCCTACCACAAATACTGAACCGGTAAATAAAAGAAGCAGTTTTGTTCTGGGATCCAGAAATGAGCGGACGTTTCTGTCTAGTCTGTACTCCATAATCAGACAATGCCTGCCTTTTCAAAATGCTTTTTCAATACTTTTGTTCCTATCCATCCTCCTAAGATTCCGCAGAGAATATCAACCACGAGAAGCACGGGACACATCCAGACAGGAAGCATTTTGGTAACGGAATCGATATACTCCTGACCAAAATTCTGCCTTGTTGAAAAATACGCTTCCGAATTAAAGAAAATACCGAAATAATTGGCCCAGCAATAAATACCTGAAATTGCATAAGCGATGATACCATGCCATTTGCTCTTATACTTTCCGGCACGATAAATAAACTCCGCAATAAGACCTGATATGGTTCCCACGATAAGAGCATAATAACTCATTCCCGTAACCCACATAAATGCTCCCATCAGTATATTCATGAGGAGGATCATTCCAAACTTGTTAACCTTCGTAAGAAACATCATATAAGGGATTCCGGTTATAATCGGGACAAATACCACCAACAGTACCATCATGATGGGAATAACTCCCGTCATAGCTACGGCACATACCAGCACGGCACATATTGCCGTATATATTCCAACATTAATAAGATCTTTTGCATTAAGACGTTTTGTTTGCTCCATTTTATTTCTCTCCATTCTGTATGGTTATTGATAACATACTTCGGTTAGATATTGCTAACTATCAGCTATCGTAGATTACAACTTTTTAAAAAATTTGTCAAGATGCACATGGATTCAAGCGGTATATGCTCTACGATTTGAATGGCACAACGCTCCACGAACCGAACGACACATGCCCCATGATTTGAGTTGTATATACCCCCTAGTCCAAGCGCACAAAAGCCTACCAGAATCCTTTCATTTATTGGATTATGGTAGGCTTTTACTGTTTTCTCCGGCTTTAATTCAACCGTTTATTTATTATTCCAAATCACTTCATCGCTGTTTGCCGAGGTAATCAACCTCGTGTGAAAAACCGCATTATTTCTGCTTATTAAAGTATTCAATCCCCTTGTCAGGTCTGAAATAAGTTCTTATATAACCGTCAACAGACAGCACCACAAACTCATTTGACGCCTCAAGATAGAAAATATCGTCTCCGTCTTCCGCCTCAGCTTTGTGAAGAGACTTGGGATCATGAATTACCCTGTTGGCACCCGCAACATATTCATCCATGGTTGCATAATTAAACTCATCACCGTGTTTTTGCCAGTGTTCAAGAAGACGGTCGTTGTTTCTGAAAGTATACTGCGTCGCATTCCCTGTATTGTCATCACTCGCAGAACTGTCGCCGTCGTGAACAACAACATTTATGAGCTCCCCATGTTCGTTATAAGTATCCTCTTCCCAGGATATCAGCCTTCCGTCAGGTCCATAAATGTACATGATGTGCACATTTGCGATATATTGGTAAACGTATCTTTTCTCAAGAGCTCCGTTTTTGTCATAATTATATTCACATATGACTTCACCTGTCTGAGGATCATATTCATCGATATACTCAACTGTTTTGTCAGCGCGGAATCCGGTGAGCTTAACAACATGACCGTTTTGGTATTCAGAAATGGTTTTAAGCGTGCTCTCCCCGGTATACTCAACTACCCTTGCAAGGCTTCTGTCGCTGTTATAATCATAAGTGGTTAATGTCGCAACCGCACCGCTTTCTGTATAGGTTATCTCCCTGGTCTTTAAACCATTATTGGCATATTCAGCCACTCCCAAAAGTTTTCCGCGATTATCCTGCATAAGCACACGCTTTTCGGAATAATCATCATAATATTCATGGTAATGATAACCTGTGACAATACCGTTACGACTGTAAAATGTTTCCGTCGCCTTACGCGCAGCTTCGTTATGGCTAAAAACAGAATAGGATTTTACAGTGTCGTCAACGTCGTAAATTGTTTTTTTGCTCTCTCTTCCAAGGGCATCATATTCGATAATAACATAATCCCAAAGTCTTCCGTCGGAATAACTGTTTTTTCTCACAGGTGCCTTAGGAGGATAAAGACCCTTCCTAATTCCGTAAGAAGTACAGATTTTTTCAAATTCGGGTGAAACGGCAAATCCGTTAAAAACAAAGTCGTGACCCTTTCCTTCCCGAAGTTGCCCCAGCCAGTAATCAAGTCCGGTCTGATCAAATTCTCTTCCCATAAAGGCAATGTAAAGATTTTTCACATATTCTTCGTCGGAAAGATTTCTGGCCTCGTATTCCTTACTTTTAACGAAATTAGCGGCACAGGAAATGCCTCCCAGGGAAATTTTAAGAAGTCCCTCGGTCCAGTATTTCTGTCCGTCCTTGTCACCAATCCTGTTAAGACAGGTCTTGTAAAGACGCTCTACGAAGAGATTGACCTTATTGAGATAATTAAGATCGTAGGCATCGGAATAGTAACCCGCAGTGATTCCATAACCCTTACAAAGATTATAAAACTCATCAGAGTTGGCAAATCCCGCAAAGACCTTCTCTCTGCTGCTTCCCTTGGACAGTTCCGATTTCCAGTAATTAAACCCGTCTGTATCGGGCTCTCGTCCCATGAACATGGTATAAAGATCTTGGACAAACTGTGTATTGTTGGTTCCTCTGGCCTTATACTCATCACTGAAAATAAAGTAAGGCACAGTCATGGAGCCGTCCAGTTGTCCATCCATTA
>JAILPU010000181.1 GCA_024699395.1 Lachnospiraceae bacterium
CCTCATTTCTTCATCAACCCATTTCATGGTTTCAAGTGCTTCCCATGAATCTTTTATTACAGGCATTAACATATGAGGAATAGTGTTATAAGCGGTCAGTTCCACACCTTTTGTATCTATCATTATGAATCTCGTTTCTTCAGGAGCTTTTGTATGTACAATACTCATAAACATTCCTGTCCTCCCCTCAATATTTCTTCTTTAAAGATACTCTTCCACTCCATATCATACTCCCCAGTCAAATTTGTAAATCGTATCTTATTTGTCAAAAACAAAGGTTTTTGTCTATTTTACCTCAAAGGAATCACAAACAATTCGTTCAAGGTATTCTTTTTTTCGGAAGTCTTTCCCATCAGAGAAAAAAGCATTATACGCAACAAGCGCAGTACGAACATATCGAGCGTTCTTTTCAAATAATTCACGATTAATATTAAAGCCCAACTCGTCAACATATTGACAACAAAATGTTATTGCTGTTCTGGTGTTTCCCTCTCTAAAAGGATGGACTTTCCATAATTCAGCAAGTGAATCGCAAAAACATTTAGCGCTTTTCCCACGTTGTTCTAAGTCCCATTCCTTTGACTTCATATTATTCAAGGCATGATGCAAGTCTTCAATTATATCAAACGGATCAGAATATTCAACAGACATCCCGCCTAAAACATCTTCTTCCTTGTAAATACTTATTATACGAGGAATACCTGCCCAATCGTAAATATCTTGAAAAATCATTTTATGCATCTTAAGAAAATGATCTGTACAATAATCACCTTTTAAAGGTTTCATTACCAATTCTTTTAATCTTAAGGAAACATAATCTGCTTCAGCCCCATCCAATACTTCTTGACTCTTTATATTTAGTTTATTGCGAAGCACATTAACGTCTTCATAAAGATAAGGATCACGCATTTTCCGTCTCTTTCATTTTATATTTTTTATCAAGATATCTTTTGGCGTCTTCTATAGTTATTTCTCCTCTTTTTTCTTTTTCTATATATTCCTTAAAATCTTCTGTAGGTTCAAGCCCATCAACTTTTATAATACCTATGGCGTAATTCCAAGCTTCAGCATTCGTCATGATTCCACCTCCCATTTTTTAGTCTGAAATTGTATTTTGAATTTCTTATCCGCTTAACTCATAAAATTCTCTTTGCCCCCACAGTACATGTGTACAAAAGACCTCATTCATTTTTTTGTGTAGCTTTTGTGTGAGTCCAACTATAACGCTATTTTTATTATAACCCGACCTGCAGTGCTCCATCAACACATAACCAGACGTTTCCTCACCCCTTCTTATTCGGATTGATCATCTTGCTTAGCAAATACCACTGTTCTGTTTTGCTCTCGACCGTAAAATCATACTTCTTTGTTTCCAGCTTTTCACTCATCCCCGGTCACCTCATTTTCAACAATAACCTTTTCCAGAATTGAGCTAAAATCGACATCCTTTATCGCACCATACCGACTCACAAAATAATTCTTCCAAAATAAAAGCTCAAAACGCAGTATTTATCAGCATTTCAAGCCTTTTTAAGCAATCGGGGTAACATGATTCGAACCTGTGCATTTGTGCCAAGAAGTGGCTATTTTACGCCATTCTTGTCTTTCCGTGGATAATTCGTGGATAATTTTTATTTTATTAATTTTTAAAATTGAAATTTATGCCCACCTAAATTCTTGATATTTATTAACCTGATTTTTAATAGATGGGTTATTGATAAATATCCTGCAATGTGATATTCTCTGGTCAAAGAGGTGACAACGGTTGCCCCTTGGAATAACGGAACGAAATTAACCGCTCACAGATTATGAACCGACCCCCAAAAGTTAGACCTAAAAATCTAGCGTTTGGAGGTCGGTTCATTTATGGCAAAATACAGTTTTGAATTTAAAAAGAAAGTTGTCCTTGAATATATCAACAATGGAATAGGATCAACTACCCTGGCTTCAAAATACGACATTAGCACGGAAAAACAAGTTAGAAACTGGGTGCACGCGTATAAGGAGTTTGGTGACAATGGCCTTATGAGATCTCGTCGTAAGGAACAGTACTCTTTCGAATATAAGCTCTATGTGGTAGAGTTATATTTGAGTACGGAAGTTTCCTATGAGGAGCTGGCTATAGCAGAAGGTATCAAAAATCATTCAATGATATCAAGATGGGTTAGCGCCTTTAGGACAGCCGGACCAGATGGGCTGCGTCAAAGAAAGATGGGGCGTAAAAAAACATTGAGCACGGACTGTAAAAAAAGATCCTCTAGCAACAATGAAACTGTTGTTGATACTAGCGCGGAGCATGTAAAAGAACTAGAAGATGAACTTCTTAAATTACGAATCGAGAATGCTTATTTAAAAGAACTGAGGAGGCTGCGTTTAGAAGAGGAAACTCTTCTGAAAGAACAGCGAGAATCGTCCATAGCCTCCGAGGAGAATTCAAACTGAAAGACATTCTCGCTGTATTAAAATTCCCTAAAGCTACTTACATGTACTGGCAGAAAAGGTTTGACAGACCCGACCCGGATGAAGATATAAAAAGAAGAATTCTGGATATTCGTAAAAACAATAAAGATTATGGCTATAGGCGCATCTGTGGAGAGCTAAACAATAATCAGGGAATCAAAATCAATAAGAAAAAAGTACAAAGCATAGTACAGAACCTGGGAATTCAAGTAACCTCATTCACGAGAAAGAGTAGAAAGTATAGCTCATACAAGGGCAAGGTAGGCACTATCGCCCCAAATAGGATCCACCGTAGATTTAAAACCCATATACCGCACCAAAAGATCACAACGGACACTTCCGAATTCAAGTATTATACAATTGATTCGAAAGGACGCATGACAACGGAAAAGCTATATCTGGATCCGTTCATGGACATGTTTAATGGCGAGATAATCAGCTTCGGGATAGACAAGCATCCAACAGCATCAAGCATCATGAACGCTTTAAACGAAGCAATTGAAATCACTTCAGATTGTCCTTATAGAAGAACCTTTCACTCGGATCAAGGATGGGCTTATCAAATGAAGGCCTATACTCGCAGGCTTAAGGAAGAAATGATTTTTCAAAGCATGTCAAGAAAAGGTAATTGTCATGACAACTCAGTGATGGAGAATTTCTTTGGCCTTCTGAAACAAGAAATTTACTATGGGGTTGTCTATTATAGCTATGAGGAATTAAAATCAGAAATAGAAAGATTTATAAAGTATTATAATGAACAACGTATTAAAGAAAGACTTGGTTGGCTAAGTCCTGTCCAATATAGGCTTAGCAAAATGGCTGCATGAAAAAAGCAAGCCAGATTTCTGGCTTGCTAAAAAGTCTAACTTTTTGGGGTCACCTCATAGTGATCAGGGGCGGTTATTTGTTTGTTCGCATTATGCCCATAATGGTCCTTAAGGCGTCCCATTCCTCTTTAACAATCTTTATCAATTCCGATGAATCTGTAATTTTACCGGCACTGTCAAGCCTGATCCCATCCACATCGGAGTATTTCACTATCCTGTCCAGATGCTTATCGGGAATACCAAGATCTGTGAGCAATTCCTTAAAAGACTTTTCCTTAGCGCTTCTCTCTGCCTTTGTCTTGACCTCAAGCTTGTAATCTTCAAATTCCTTTTTAAGCTTGTCATAGTCCTTAAGCTCTTTAAGCTCTGCGTTTGCGGTCTCGTATTTCTTGGCATCCGCCTCATACTTCTTAGCTTCATCAAGGACGTCCTTAATAAAAATCACATCCCCGGTATAGGCTTCTATGATCTCATCGATCACATTTGCTTCAAGTCCCTTGGAAGCTAAGAACTTACGTGTTAACTGCATATCTCTCCTCTCCGCGCCTTACCAAAGATAAAAAAACAAAAAGAGCCAACATCCATGTATAAGCATAGTTATACATAGACATTGGCTCAGGCTCTCAGGCTCAGGCACAACAAATAAGTTTACTATATTTAATTGGTGAAGCTTTAATTCCCTTTAACCATCGCACAAAGGTTCGTGTCCTGTCAATACTTATTTTTCCTTAAGACTGTCCTTGAGACCGTCAGTGAAGGGCTCTGCGAAATAATCAAACACTGTTCGGGTTCCTGTAAGGATGTTTACGCTTCCTTCATTTCCGATATCAAGGTCTGAAAGGTCATGGTCGGTTGTAATCTCTATACGCCAAAGCTTTCCTCTCTTTTCATCATTTACGGGAAGGGAGGCGATGAAAGAAACTTTACCTTCTATAAAATCAATGTTTCTTTCCTTTAAGGCGTTGAGCTTAATCTTAACAGGCATATCAAGCTCAATTCCTGTTATGTCAGTATCGGGAATGTAGGATTCAATTAATCTTGAGGAGTTTTCACGCTCCATATATCCCAGGACATCTCCCACATTAATTACATCTCCCGGTTTTAATTCCTTATTCTGAAGGAGGCGACCCTTGCAGGGAGCCACAACTTCAAAATCTCTAAGAGCTATGTCATACTCTTCCATCTTGGTATTAACTTCATTAAGCTTTGTGGAAATGTTGTTGAGGGTTTCCACCAGCTTTTGAAGTTCCTTACTCTTAAGGTATTTCTTGTTATCCGCTTCGTTATTTACCTT
>JAILPU010000211.1 GCA_024699395.1 Lachnospiraceae bacterium
TGCCATAATATACTTTTATATCATTGATTTCCAACATTGACATGTTTAATCCTCCGGACAGATGATTATTAAATAACAACACATAAATAAATCATCTGTACTATTTATTGGGGAAAAATTTCAAAAATATTTCCTCTAAAAACTTAAAACCATAAAAACAAAATCCCTGTTATCAGGTTCCCAGATAAGCCTTTATAACTTCGGGATTCTGTAATACTTCCTGAGTCTTTCCGCTTGTTAATACTCTTCCGAAATTAAGTACCGTAAGCTCCTCGCAGATTCCGCTTACCAGCTTCATATCATGCTCAATAAGAAGTATGGTCACATCAAATTCTTTTTTGACAAATTTGATGGTATCCATAAGTTCCAAAGTCTCATTGGGGTTCATTCCCGCAGCGGGCTCATCCAACAAAAGAAGCTTGGGTGATGTTGCGAGAGCTCTTGCTATTTCAAGCTTTCTCTGTTTTCCGTAAGGAAGGTTGGAAGCCAGTGTATCCGCATCAGAATCAAGTTCGAATACCTTTAAAAGTTCCATGGACTTCTCTCTTAACTGTGCTTCACCTTTTCGGTATGAAGGGAGTTTAAAAATTCCCGCAAGAAAAGGATATTTTATCTGATTGTGAAGACCTGCCATAACATTATCCAAAACGGAAAGTTCTTTGAAAAGTCTAATATTCTGGAAAGTTCTGGCAATTCCGGCTTTATTGATGTCTATTGTTTTCTTGCCGGTAATATTGTTGCCGTCCAGAATAATATGTCCCTCATCGGGTTTGTAAACACCGGTAAGGAGGTTGAAAACTGTGGTTTTTCCTGCTCCGTTAGGTCCTATAAGGCCGTAGAGAGCTCCTTTTTCTATGCTGATATGAAAATCATCAACGGCTCTTAAACCGCCGAAGGAAATAGAAAGATTCTTGATATCCAGGAGTGCCATTTATGCTACCTCCTTTTTGCTTGTATTTTTATTTTTTATCTTTGCTACCAGCATTTTACGCCATTCAATACATGCGGGAGCCCAGTTAAAGAGCATCATTACAATAAGAACAATAGCGTAAATAAGCATTCTGTAATTGTTAAGGCCTCTCAAAAGCTCGGGGAGCAAGGTGAGGATAACAGCAGAAATCATGGAACCTCTTATGTTACCGATACCTCCAAGAACCACAAATACCAGAATCATAATGGACATATTGTAACCGAAGTTCTTGGGAAGGGCCGTTAAAGTCGAAAGGTTGTGAGCATACAAAGCACCTGCAACACCTGCAAGGGATGCGGAAATAACAAATGCCATCATCTTGTAGGCTGTAATGGGAATACCGATACTTTCAGCTGCAATGGTATTATCCCTGATAGCCATTATGGCTCTTCCGTCCCTTGATCTTATAAGATTAAGAACAATGAAAAGGGTTATAAGAAGCAGGATTATACCGATAAAGAACGAAGAATCGTTGGGGGTTCCCGTAATACCCTGGGGACCGTTTAATATGATATCGTCGGAATTGGCCATATGAAGATCAAGTGAGCTTTTAAAGGAAATATGGAAGCCGTCGGAATCCAGTCCCACATAGAGAATATTAATAAGATTCTTAATAATCTCACCGAAAGCAAGAGTAACTATGGCAAGATAATCTCCTTTTAATCTCAAAACGGGAATTCCTATAAGGAAACCGAATATAGCCGCAAACAAAGCGCCTATTATAATTGCAAAAAAGAATCTAAGCCCTGCAGGGAAAGAAGGATTGTAATAAACAATAACCTTGGAGAAAAATGCACTGGCAAAAGCACCCACACACATAAAGCCCGCATGTCCAAGGCTCAACTCTCCCATTATTCCCACTGTAAGATTAAGGGATACCGCAAGGATTGAATAACAGCAAAGAGGTACTAAAAGACCTTTAAGGAGGCTGGAAATCAATCCAAGGGATGTAAGACCTTGCATAAGGATAAAGGCAATTATTACTATTCCGAATGTTATTAAATCACTGTATTTTTTAGATTTTATTTTTGATTTCATGTTAGCCTCCCGTTATACCTTCTCATGAATGTTCTTGCCCAAAAGACCTGTGGGCTTAACGAGAAGCACGATAATAAGAACCGAGAAAACAATGGCGTCCGCCATCTGAGATGATATATAAGCCTTTCCCAGTATCTCTATTACACCGAGAAGAATACCTCCGATAAAAGCACCGGGAATAGAACCGATTCCGCCGAATACAGCCGCAACAAAGGCTTTAATACCGGGCATTGAACCTGAGTAAGGAGAAAGAGCGGGATAAGCTGAAAAAAGCAATACGGCAGCTACTGCGGCAAGGGCCGAACCGATGGCAAAGGTAAGTGAAATGGTGGCATTTACGTTAATACCCATTAACTGTGCGGCGCCCTTATCTTCGCTTACCGCAAGCATTGCCTGTCCTGCCTTTGTTTTATTAATGAAAAGCATAAGAGCTACCATAATCAAAACACAGGTTACAATTGTTACGATTACTTCTCCCGTAACTGAAAGCTTTCCTCCAAAAAGGGATATGGGTTTAATTTTTACCACGGATGTGAAGGATTTCTGATCCGCGCCAAAACCAAGGAGTGCACTGTTTTGAAGAAGGTAGCTGACACCGATTGCAGTTATAAGAACAGCCAAAGGTGAACCGGCATTTCTTAAAGGCTTATATGCAACCTTTTCTATTGTCATTCCCAACACCGTACAAACTGCTATAGAGCAGATTATGCTGAAAATACCGTTCATTCCGTTTTTATTGCAAAGGATATATGTAACATACCCTCCTATCATTATTACGTCTCCGTGGGCGAAATTAAGCATTTTAGCGATACCGTATACCATGGTATATCCCAATGCTATAAGTGCATAAACGCTGCCCAGACTTATGCCGTTTATGAGATGATTGACGAAACTCATTGTAAAGCCTCCGTTTTATTGTTATTTTTGCTTGTTAACAACTAAATAATTATAGCAAACAGCATAAAATAAATCAATATATAAAGAATACCGCAAGTGGCATTTTTACGCCAATTTTGGCATGATTTTGCAACAGTTTCATTACGTACGTTCACGAATCATTATTGGCTGTCATTTTTGTAAATATTTCAGACTGATTTCCATAAGAAACGGATGCGGCCCTTAGCTAAGAGTAGCATCCGCAATTTTTAATTCTTTGATATATCTATCTAACGATTAATGATTTTATAATCCGAACTGAGCCTTGATTCTTGAGAACTCGGGGCTGTCAATGAAGAAGTAAAGTACCCTCTCTCTTGTCCAGTTGGGATCGTTTTTAAGTGCATTTAACCAGAAATAGAATCCGCTGGGATCGTCTTCCTGTGTTCTTCCGAAGAATGTTGCATACAAACGGTTCAGGTACTCAAGGTCTGAAGTGTTGAAACTCTTAAACTCATCGGAAAGATAGAAGTAACGGCACATGCTTGTTACCGACTGTGTCTTTTTGTAGAGGCCGTCACACCAGAAGTTAATACCTTCTGAGTCGAAGCTTCTCTTCATGGTACAGTTATAAAGTCTTCCCACAAACTGTGAAAGCTTAAGGCTTCTTGAACTTCCCTCTGTGGGTGTGTAAACACCTAATTCTATACCGTAGCTTTTACAAATCTTACCGAACTCTTTTGAAGTAATGAAACCGTTAAGCACATACTGTCTTCCCACACCGCTCTTTAAAAGATCGCCCCAGTACTTCATTCCGCCGGAATCGGATTTTCTTCCCATCATAACCTGATAGAGGTGCTCAAGATACTCTTCGTCCGAATATTCCTTTGCTGTAAACTCGGAACTTAAGAAGAAATGTGCGCCGGCCTGTGCACCGGTAAATTCTTTATTTATAAGTTTTTCTCTCCAGAAATTAAGTCCGCTTGCGTCAGCCTCACGTCCCATGCAAAGAAGGTAAAGTCTCTTTACAAACTGTGAGATGGGATCGTCGTTAGGTGAGCTTGTGGGCACTGTGGTAGGTGCTGCTGTGGGAGCCATGGTAGGTTCCGCCGTAGGAGCCTGTGAAGGCTCATCTGTAGGAGCACTTGTGGGCTCATTGGTAGGATATGCTGTGGGAGCCTGGGTAGGTGCCCATGTGGGAGCCTCTGTAGGTCTGTCAGTAGGATTCCATGTAGGTACACTTGTGGGCTCTAACGTAGGATTCTGTGTAGGAGCCTGGGTAGGAACCTGTGTGGGTTCAGCTGTAGGATTTAACGTAGGTGTAGCAGTGGGACCGAAGGTAGGATTTTCTGAGGATGAAACACCGTCCATTATTGTAAGTGTATCAAGTTCATACCATCCGTCTGCTCTCTTACCGTCGATTGCAAGATTCACGCCGGGTTTGTCAGTGGCAGGATCTATAATACCTACAACAACCTTATAATCTCCGTTGGGAAGATCTGCGGGTATCTCAAGGTTAGCCTTAACATCTATGTCACCGGGAAGCCATTCCCTGATGTCATCATTTACAACGGATGATGTTACAACACCGTTATCGTTTGCAAGGCCAACCTTAACTTTCCAGTCAAAGTAGAAAGGTGCAATACCTTTGTTTTCCCAATCCATATCAACGGTTATTACTGTATCGGCTGAAGCACAATCCGGATGGGTTGTTTCCTTGATAACGTATCTGTAACCGATAGTCTTTAAAAGCCTGTCGATACCGCTCTGGTATTTCTTGCCGGAAAGATCTGAGGGACAACAAGGTCCAATCCAGCTTGTATGGCTTGTAACTACCTGTCTTATGGTCTCATCGATAGTATCACTGACAACATACCAATCTGCACTTCCGTTAGCAAACTCTCCACCTGCGGGACCGTATTTCCAGAAATCGGGATCTGCGGGCTGGAATGTACCAACCTCATCATCATAACCGTATTTAATATGTGAAAGCCATCCCCAATCGTCGTCAAGCGAAGGAGTGTCACCGATCATATCATTGAAAAGACCCATGCCATACTTTTTGGACTGAGATGTGTTTCTTCTCATGCAAAGCTTGTCGTTATCAAAATTATTGACATAATGAATTAAATACTGATCGGCAATTTCCTCAGGAGGGAAATCTCCTGAAGGACCACCGTCATTTTCCAAATAAGGCCAGCAATGATATTCGCCCCAATGTCCTATACTTCCTATCTGAATAAAAGCAATAGAAGGATCGTCATTATATCTTTGAGCAAGAGCCTTTATCACTCTTTCATGTTCCTGAATAAGATAGGGATCGCTGTAGTTGGGTGAAAAACCTTTATTACCATCTGGCATCGCATATTCAGTTCCTTTATTCTCACCCATACCGTCATAAAGCCACTGAGGAATATCCATGTGCTTCTTACCGTCGGGATCGTCCATATAGAATCGGATATTAATCTTTACACCCTTTGATTTCCAGTAACTAATGTTGTTCGCACTTTCAATTCCTTCCCAGTTAAACTCACCTCTTTCAGGCTCCAAGTCCTTCCAGAGAATAGGCATATATACCATGGAATGAGGCTGAGTATAGTTTTTGGATCTGGCCCAGGGCACAAGACCCATGTAGGGATTAACCAAAACGTCATCAATCTCATTTGGATAATAATTAACGGGCTTGGCTTCATAATCATCAACAATAAAGCCTGCCATCTCCGGAGTAAGATCCATGGCCTGAGTTTCAAAAGAAGCATTTGCCGTATTGGGTATAACCGGTACCAGCAAAGCAATTGTTAATAATGCCGATAGGATTTTGGAAGTTACTTTCATTGCTCTTTCCTTTCTTGAAATATGGGTGGGTACGTTTCTATATATAGTAAAAAGTTATAATAATGGTACAATTTGGTTTATTATATCATAATTTCGCAAACTTTTGTCAATAATTTTCAAACTTTTTGGTTCTTTTTTTGTATACCCTCGCACACACGCAGAATGTTGATTGCGGAATCCGGGTGTCTTGTGCTGTCCATTTAATTAATATTCATCAAATGTGAGTGCGCATTTACAGCGCGGCGTTTTTGTTACACAGGAAATCACGACATAATTTTACATGCAACAATAAAGTCGCTTTTTTTCGATATAACAATTACAGTGCAATTTTCCATGTAACAAAAACGCAGATGCCAAAGGTTTTTCCTAAGGCATCTGCTCTTAATACTAAATAATTATATTTTCGAATTAATCCATTGCCTTGTATTCACCATCGCTAATAACAACAGCCTTGGGAGACTTCTGAGGCTCACCGTCAGCAGTCCACTTCATACCCTGACCTGTAAGACCGTCGATGGAAATCTCTGTAAATGCCTTCTTGAGACCTTCGCAGATATCTGATACTGAATCTGAAGGTGTTACACCACTCTTCTCGATTGCAGCCTTAACAGCATATACAGCATCGTAAGCGTCTGCAGCGAACTGGTTGGGAACATCGCCGTACTTTTCCTGATAGCTTGATACAAACTTCTGAGTAAGATCGTCTGTAGCATCAGCAGCGAAAGGTGTAAGAAGCATTACGCCCTCAGCAAGTGATGGATCAAAGTTC
>JAILPU010000215.1 GCA_024699395.1 Lachnospiraceae bacterium
CTGTGAATAAGAATGCGGAGATCGTTTATAAATACGCTTCTCTCCCCGTACTCCACTTCCTTTTTTAAAGAAGGTACCACTATAACTATACTGTTGGACATAATGGGCCCCACAATACAGCGCTTCCAGTTTTTGAAAGCATTTCTCACAGTCTCATAGTGCTGTTCAAGCTTTACTCCAAGCCCCAGTTGGCCCCCCTCTGTGTCTCCTTCGCTTCCGAAGGCCTCACATACCATAATAAAGGCATATTCCTCGTTTAACTCCAGAAGCTTTCTGTATTTTTCAATCCCCTCCCCGGTATATTTCCCCAGCAAAAGATCGTATATAAGACCGCTTTCCAGAAAAGGGATGACCATTTCCAGTTTTTCTTTTATCAAAAGATCGTTGGATCTTTTCTTACGTCTCTCATCGGTGAGGGCCATGGCTTTTAGAAGTACCTCTTCTATTTTCTCCCTTTTTACAGGCTTGGAAAGATACTCCATCACTCCTAAATCTATGGCATCTCTGGCGTATTCAAATTTATCGTAAGCGGTCATTACAATAAAGATAATGTTTTTGTTGACACGCCTTATCTCCCTCATGGCCTCAATACCGTTTATCCCCGGCATCTGGATGTCCATAATGGCTATATCCGGCGAAAAACTCTCCGCCAGTTCTATAACGCCCCTTCCTGTTTTTGCGCATTTAATTTCGCACTGGTTCTTAAATCTGCTTTCAATTATAAAGTTGAGTGCCTCAAGTACTATGGTTTCATCATCCGCCAATAATATCTTATACATTTTCCCCTTTGGGGATACGAAGCACCACCTCCGTACCCTTATCCTCTCCTTCGCTTATTATATCTGCCACATCATCTTTTCCGTAATAAAGTTTCAACCGGCTTATAACATTGGACAGACCCACACCGTTTGTATCCTTAACCTTGGAATCCCCGGAATAATTTCCCTTCAGTATCCGGTCTATCTTGTCTTTACTCATTCCCACACCGTTATCGGCTATACTTACTATAACCGAATCATCCTGAGAATAAACCGTAAGATATATTCTTCCCTTTTTGTCAGAATTTCTGATGCCGTGATTTACACAGTTTTCCAGAATGGGCTGTAATACCATCTTCGGCATTCTGACCTTACCCTGCTGGGAATCGATATCCTTTATAAGCTCAAATTCGTCCTTAAAACGGACCTTTAAAATTGCTATATAATAATCTGCCAGGCGCAACTCATCCTCCAGTGTGGCATCACCCTCCACGCCCTTTATGTTATATCTGAAAAATTCCGCAACATCCTCTATATAAGTTCCGGTTCTGGGAGCATTTTCCAACATTGCCAAGGATACTCCCGCATTAAGTGTATTAAAAAGAAAATGGGGATCTATCTGAGCCTGAAAATATTTAAGACGCGCCTCCTTTATATTGGCCTCCATCTTAAGCTCATTCTCCTTTAGTTTCCTTTCCTTCTCCATAATGTACTGCTGGCGCTTTATGTAATCTTTGATGTCTATGAGCATATGACGGATGGCGTAGGAAAGGGTTCCTATCTCATCCGATCTTCTGTATACCGGGAACTCTACATCAAGATTACCGCTGGATACCTCTTTTGCGGTATCCGCAAGTTTTCCCAAAGGTGCGGTGATTCTGCTTGTTATAATGTATACCAGAACGCAGCCCCCCAGGATTATCATTCCCAATATTAAGAGCCCTATGGTTTCTATGGATTTCATTACCTTTCGAAACCTGTCGTAATTGGCTGTATTAAGTTTAAACTGATCCTCGTTAAAAGCTCTTAAGGAATCCTGAATAAAGGAATATATTTTCGTGGCTTTATCAAAATTAACTCTGTATGCCTCTATATTCCTTCCTCTTTTCTGTTGAATGGTAAGGTCGGTATAACGAATATATTCATCCGAAAGATGTTTGAGATCATCCTTCATGGCGGGAAACGATGTTCCCTCTATTGTGGTATCCAGCTCTTTAACAGACTGCTGAAGATTATATACCGCCTTGTAGTATTCCTCCATCCCGTCGGTGGATTTTGATTCCATATAGGAAGTCATGGACTTTTGAACTCTGGTGGTTAGTTCCTTAAGTTCATTGCTGGTATGATTGCTTTTGTAGATAAGATCCACGTCCTTCATCTGACGGTCAAGGGTTATGAAAATACACAGATTAACAAGAACCACTATGATATAAAAACACAGAAAAACTCCCGTCAGCTTATGGGTTATAAGCATATCGTTCAGTACCCTGCGGATCTTAGTTAAGATATTTTTCAACATTGTCCCCATCTATCCTCTCTACATCTACAGGTATGTAATCACTGACAAATCCGGTATCGATATATTCCGAAACAGCCTTTACGGAATTTTCCCCTATGGCCACAGCATCCACAGTAACTGATGAGTATATTACCTTTTTATATATTCCCTTTAAAATGCTTTCGGAATTATAATAACCTATGACACTTATGTCACCTACTCTGTTGTAATCCACCAGCATTCTGTACATGGTTGATGTGATATTGGGATTAAGGCATATAACCACATCCGGCGAAGCATTGCTGTCAAGGATAAGGTCTCTTACTTTTTCCTCAACCACAAAATTATCGGATGTATCTACAGGCTGTACATCCAGGACTATATTTCTGTTTTTGCTCGCAAGCTCCCCCATTATGGTGGTGATAAGGGTATTTCTGCTCACGGTGGAGAGGGTCTCGGGCACCATCAAAAGACAGGTATCATCATCGGAGTCCACAAGTTCCTCCAAGGCTTTGGCATATTCCATTCCCATGGTATAGTAATTGCTGCCCACATAGCACTGTCTTTTGGATTGTTCTCTGTCGGATACGCAGGTGACAACCGGAATCCCCTTGTCCACAGCCTGATTGATTACATCATTGATTTCTTCATCGTTGTCCCCACAGAGAATAATTCCGTCAGGCGCGGAATATACCGCCATCTGAAGAAGCTCTTCAATGCTATAATTACCCGTTCTGAGAGCCCCGAAATCCTCCACATAGATGTCCCTTTGAGCTCCGTAATTAAAAGCCGCATCATACACAGCCTTTACTAATTCGTCCTCATCATCAGAGGACACAAATGCATATTTAGCCTTGTAAACCGGGATATCCTTATTGTCTTCATTTCTTATCTCATGAATCACGTTAAGTTCATGAAAAACGGCAATAAGCATGGCACAAAGAGCACAGGATATAAGCGCATACAATATCATTTTTTTACTGATGTTTTTTTTGTCTTCCATGGTGCTCCCTTAAATAATTTTTCTTTTTACATTATAACAAATAATAAATCATTACGAAAGAATGGCGCGAAGAGCATAAAAAAGAGACCTCCCCGAAAGGAAGTCTCTTCAGACTCTGTCTTATAATTCTTTGATTTTCTTATTTCAAAAACTGTCCCATCTGTCTTATCAGATCTTTGTCGGTGCTGTCCTCGCTTACTTCCCAGACAATTATTCCCGCAAGATCCATATCATAGATAAGATCAAGTTTAAGCTGAAGGGAAGCACTGTTCTCGTAGGAAACATACCAGCAATAGTAAGGAGACGTCTCATCATCGTTATACATATAGACTGTTCCCTGAACGGGATGATACTTCATATGCCAGCCGGTGGTTTCGTTATCAAATTCTTCTCCCTTTACGAAACGTCCCTCATCATCACATACAACGGTGTAACCGCTCTGGGCACTCTTTTCCCACTCCCTTATGGTATTCTGGTCGATTTCTTCGGTATTGGGAGCATCACTTTCAATAGGTGCCCCTACGATTCCCGATTTATCAATCTTTTTCATCTTCTCACACATTGCATACATGGGTGATCCGATGTTGAGCTTGCTGACGGGAATTCCCTTAACCTTCAAATATTTTGCGGCGGTCTGAGCTCCGTTTACGCTGGTCATGAAACCGGTTGAAGCATCCCATGTTCCCGCAAGATCGTAAGTCATAATATTGATAAGATTGAGGTACGGTTCAGCCAGTGTCCAGTCCTGACAGCAGAGGGTGTATCCTGTGGAAGCTGATGCGCATGCTGTAAGCTTCTTGGTTCCCTCACCAAACTCCGCATCAAAACGCTCTCTCATATTCTTTAAAAGTTCGCCGAAATTCTGATTGTCTTCAGCTGCTGTTCCCCATATGGGACATCCCTCGTCGGACTCATCCTCAGGTGCTCTCTCTCCGTCGGTGGAACCACCGGGATACTCCCAGTCAATGTCGATACCGTCTATCCAAGGATACTTCTTAATAAGTTCAACACAGCTTTCGGTGAAGGACTCTCTTCCCTCCTTGGTATATGCCATCTCGGAAAAATATCCGCAATCAGTCCAGCCACCCACGGAAATCATAATATTTACATCGGGATACATCTCACTGAAATATGCGTACTCGGAAAAATGATTCCTTGCCAGACCCTGTATTTCCTCGGATTCTTCTTCATGCTGCATATCGGAATATGCGTCGGTGGGAGCAATTGCAAATTTTGTTCTGGGTTCATCACCGTTATCTCTTCTCTCAAAAGAAGTCTCTTTGCTTCCGTCATCGGGAAGGACTTCCCAGAAAGCGTGATTGATATAGGTTACGCTCTCCCAGGGAATTCCGCTCACCTCGCCACCGTCCTTAGCGGACTTTTCATCAAGATTCCAGTTGGCAAAGTAAACTATAACTTCTTTTCCACCTGTATAATTATGACCTTCCTTAGCTTCTTCGGAAGATTCAGAAGTTGTCTTTTCCTCTTCTGATACCTCTTCCTCAACGGACTCCTCTGCCTCTTTGGTTTCTTCCAAAGAACTTTCTTCACTCGGACCGGTTTTGGGTGTTACAGAATACTTTCTGTTTCCGCAACCTGACATTAACAGTAAGCCACTAAGGCCAAGAACCAGTGCCTTTTTTAACATAATTCCCTTCTTAAACATACGTCCTCCATATTTATTAATAATTATTCTTAAACAGTATTATGATGATATCCGTTTAACAGCATTACTTATATTCAAAATCCATGAATATACTCAATTTGACGGTAAAAACTCCCGACAACAAATTCCCTTCAAATATGAATTATATTACATTTAAGAATTCTATACAGCATATTCCGCCTTATTGACAAAAGCAAGCAAAAAATAGCAACAACAGCTACCTGTGTGGCATCTGTCATTGCTATATTTCATGTATTCCTGCATCGCGCTGTTCATCGTGCTGCACGTTATGATGTTCGTCATGTTGTTTGACATGTGTTCGTCATAAATACGTATATTCTCTTTAGTCTATATCAAGGCGTTCCACAAGATTGAGTCCCATACTCAATGCCTTCTCTTTAAGCTCATCGTGACTTTTGTTATATACCGCATCGGGATGGTGGGCATCGGAACCGATAATGCATCTTATATTTGTCTTTGCTACTTCCTCCCAGAAATAGCGAACAGGATAAGGGTGACGCATTCCGTCGGAAAACTCCTCCAAACAATTATACCCTCCCCCGTTTAACTCAAGAACATAATCGTTCTTAACCGATTCATCCACCATATACGATATGGCTCTTTTACACTCATCACTAAGTTTACCGCCCTTTACCAGGTCGTTTAAAAATATAAGATCCGGATGGGCAAGATAAAGGAAATAACCGGTTTTCATGCCATCCATGCAGCTTTTGGCATAATCCATAACAGGAGGATTATCATTTTTAAAATCCACATAGACATTTACATATTTGAATCCGTCAGGGGAATAAAAATGCTGACCAAGGATAAAATAGTCCACCGCTTTGGAATTAAGAAGGCGCTCGTAATACTTTCCGAAATCACTAAGATATTCTATTTCTCCCCCGGTAAATACTTTTATTTTATCTTTGTATTTTTCCTTCATTCTCTCAACTTCATCAAGATAGATGTGAAGGTCCTCATATTTCATTCTGCCGTCATTAAGCACGTCAAAGCAAAAAGGAAAATGATCGGAATGACCCAGTTCAAGGAGACCTCTCTCTATTGCTTTAACAGTATATTCCTCAATTGTTCCCTCTGCATGGCCGCAGTAAACATTGTGTGTATGGTAATTTGCTATCATAGTTATCTCCCCTTTTTATTTGATCTCTCGGATTACTAATATCCTTTTTAATTTGAAGTATATCATAATAAATTAAATCGGGCACCACCCATAATAACATAGATAATAAAAGAAAGGATACGGCGAACCGCATCCTTTCTTTTAACTTATTATTCTGTAATATCAAATTCTATAACCTGTCCGCCATAGTAATCGATGTTCTCTTCTGAAAGAGTAACAGTCATCCTGTAGTGGCCGGGCATATCGGGAACATCCTCGTACTCCTTATGGAGCTTTTTAGGTGAAGGAATCCAATTTCCGTTCTCATCTAATACTTCAAACTTATACTTAAGTGCTGAGAAGTCAATGATAGAAGGCTCGCTACATACTACAGAATGAATGTCGATATGTACAGGCTTTTTATCAAACTTCTTGGACTCAACCTTGATACCGGAAAGAGTTACCTTGGTCTTTCCTTCGTTAACATCTC
>JAILPU010000217.1 GCA_024699395.1 Lachnospiraceae bacterium
AGGATGTTAACATGATGCTTTCAGAAGCCAAGAAAAATGCGGCCATACTTGAAGCCGAAGGCGAGGCGGAATACATGCGCATCCTCTCAGAGGCTTACAGCGATGAATCAAGACGTGACTTTTACGATTATGTAAGAAGTCTTGATGCTCTCAAGGCCTCCATGAAGGGCAACAACAAGACCATCATCCTCTCCGGGGATTCGCCTGTTGCTTCTATCTTTTACGGCAATTAGCACAATCTTGACCTGTGTTTTTATGAAATGATATACTTTGAGAGTATATGAAATTACCAGCGTCCTGCGCAAAAGGAGTAAAAATGATTTTAGCAATAGATGTGGGCAATACCAACATTGTGATAGGATGTCTCTCCAAGGAAAACGGAACCACCTTATTTGAGGAAAGATTGAATACCGATCACAAAAAGACATCCATCGAATATGCCATTGCCATCAAAACCATACTTGATATACATAATGTGAAGGAGACCGATATCTGCGGTGCCATAATGTCATCCTCGGTGCCTCCTGTAACAAGACAGGTGCGACAGGGTTCCGAGATATTGCTTAAAAAGCCCACTCTGGTAGTGGCTCCCGGCATGAAAACAGGGGTGGATATCAAAATAGACGATCCCGCCGCATTGGGTGCGGATCTCCTGGTAGGTGCCGTTGCCGGTATCGATAATTACGGCACTCCCCTTATTTTAATCGATATGGGTACGGCGACCACTATTTCCGTTATTGATAATAAGAGCAAGTTCCTGGGGGGTATGATCTTACCCGGAGTAAGAGTCTCCCTGGAAGGCTTAACAAGCCATGCCGCTCATCTTCCGGATATTGCCATAGAAAAGCCCGAGAAGCTTATTAACGGTACCACAGTAGGCTCCATGCAAAGCGGAAGCATTTACGGTCACGCTTCCTGCATAGACGGAATGGTGGAGCGTATTTGGGAAGAACTGGGATATGAGACAACTGTAGTGGCAACAGGAGGCTTCGCCAAACTGGTAATCCCCTGTTGCAAGAAAAAGATTACAGTAGACAACCAGCTCCTTATAAAAGGGCTGTATATCCTGTATAAGAAAAATATAAGAATTTAAATATTACGCAAACGATGAAGTTAGCTAAAAATAGCTTGGAGCCTAACCGGTTCCAAGCTATTTTTAATTATTATTTGATTCTGTTATTGAATTATTGTACTGCACGATAATATAGCAAACGTAACATGTCTTTTTTGTACGTTGCAATTATTCTTTGATAATTTTCTATTCATTATCATGCCGGACATAATGTAACTGTCATTTAGTCCGTCGTTAGATTAAAGTGCAATGTACCTGATTCTGTGCTATCTGCTCGTAGGTTTCAGGCTTTACAAGCCATTCGCTCTGTCCTTCTTTTACAAGAACAACACCGGGAACGGGATTGTTGTTGTAGTTGGAAGCCATTGAATAGCCATACGCGCCTGTGGAGAATATTGCAAGTATATCTCCTCTCTCAACAGAATCGCAAACCATCAAATCGTTGATAAGAATATCTCCCGACTCACAGCATTTTCCTGTAACAGATACTTTACGTGTTTTGGGCTCATCTGCCTTATTGGCAATAAGTCCGTCATACTCTGCCTGATAGAGGGCAACTCTCATATTCTCGTACATTCCGCCGTCGATGGCAAGGTACTCTCTGATACCCTTTATCTCCTTCATCTGTCCCACCGTGTAAAGTGTAAGGCCGGCCTCGCATACCATGGAACGACCGGGCTCTATGGAAGCCAAAGGAACAGGGATACCGATTTCATCCGCTCTCTCCTTAAGTCTCTTCATCAAAGGCTCAAGGAAGAAGCTGTAAGGCTTTCTCTCCTCGTTGATGTATGTTGCGCCGAAGCCTCCGCCGAAGTTAACCTCTTTGGTTGCAACGCCGTATTTTTCATATATTTTCTTAACCCAATCCATCAAAGCGTCAAGAGATTTAATATAAGCATCATACTCAAAAAGCTGGGAACCGATGTGCATATGGAGACCCTCGAATTCGAGAGTGTCATACTTCATAATCTTATCCATAACGCCAAAGAAGGTCTCTTCCTCAAGAGGAATACCGAACTTGGAATCCTTCTTTCCGGTGATGATGTAATCATGTGTGCTTGCAGCAACACCGGGGGTGATTCTTACCATGATCTTGGCTTTCTTGCCGTACTTTTTGCAGGCTTCATCAATAAGCTCAGCCTCGTTTATACCGTCAAGAATAAATCTTCCCACGCCGTAGGAAACCGCATCGTCAATCTCACTTGGAAGTTTGTTATTGCCGTTAAACTCAATCATCTCAGCAGGGAAACCTGCCTTCTTGGCAACGTAAAGCTCTCCGCCGCTGACAATATCGATACAGATGCCGTTCTTTTTAAGGATTTCATACATACCCACTGTACAAAAAGCCTTGGACGCATAAGCCACACGGCTTCCGGGATATTTGTCCAGGAAATCTCTCTTTAACTCATTTACCCTGTCCATAATAGCGGTATAGGACATTACATAAATGGGTGAACCGTACTGTTTTACAAGCTCGGTGGTGTCGCAGCCGTCAAAATAAAGTCTGCCGTTTTTAATCTCTCTTATTTCTGACATGTGTTACTCCTTAACTATGGGATCAAGCTCCAGTGAATGCTCTCTGTTCATTCTGCAGCAGATTTCAACAAACTCATCAAGAGGAATATTGTTAACCTGTCTGTTTCCTCCGCGGAAGTTAACCGAAACAGTATTCTCTTCGGCCTCCTTGTCGCCGAGAACAAGGATGTAGGGATCTTTTTTCTGCTTGAAGTCCTTGATCTTATTTCTCATGTTCTTATCACTGTAAATAGCCTCAACTCTGATACCGTGCTCCTTAAGAACCTGTTCAACCTTCTTGGCATATTCATTATGCTCTGTTCTGATGGGAACGATTGCAACCTGATAGGGGTTGAGCCAGAAGGGGAATGCGCCCTTGAAGTTTTCAATAATGATACCGATAAATCTTTCCAGTGAACCATAGATAGCTCTGTGGATTACAACCGGCATCTCCTCGGTTCCCTCGCTTGTAACATATGTAAGGTCGAAATTGTGAGGAAGCTGGAAGTCAAGCT
>JAILPU010000218.1 GCA_024699395.1 Lachnospiraceae bacterium
GCTCATTCATGCCGGTAAAAATATATCTTTCCAAGAAAGACACCAAGGAGACTCAGATAGTCAAGGCAGACGAGAAGCTTGAGGACGATATCGTAATAGAGACCATCCCTGCCAAGGAAAATGAGGATAAGACTCAAACCGAGGAAAAGTACAAGATAAAGAAGCGCCCCGAACTTATCAGTGATACCCATCCCCTTTGGACAAAGCATCCCAATGACTGCACCGAAGAAGAATATAAGGATTTTTACAGAAAGGTATTCAAGGATTACAAGGAGCCCCTCTTCTGGATCCACCTTAACATGGACTATCCCTTCAATCTTAAGGGAATTCTTTATTTCCCCAAGATAAATCTTGAATACGAGAGCATAGAAGGAGTAATAAAACTTTATTCCAATCAGGTATTTATAGCCGACAATATCAAGGAAGTAATACCCGAATTCCTTATGCTCTTAAAGGGTGTGATTGATTGCCCCGACCTTCCCTTAAATGTATCCAGAAGTGCACTTCAGAATGACGGATTTGTGAAAAAGATAGCCGAGTATATCACCAAGAAAGTGGCAGATAAACTGGCGGGAATGTGCAAGACCGATAAGGAAAATTATGATAAATACTGGGATGATATCAGTCCCTTTGTAAAATACGGATGCCTTAAGGATGATAAGTTCTGTGAAAAGATGAATGATTACATTCTCTTTAAGAACCTTGAGGGAAAATATTTAACCCTTCCTGAGTGCCTTGAAATTAAACCGGTCGAAGAAGATGACGATGCTAAGTCAGAAGAAACGTCTCAGAACAGTTCATCCGACTCAAAAACCGATGAAACAAAAGAAAAAGGTTTAGATAAAGCAAAAACTGAAACATCATCAGAAACTGAATCTGATGCCGCTAAGTCTGACTCTGAAGAATCCGGTACGGGTGAAGTAGCAGACAAGGCTAATGAAAAATCATCAGATGCAGGTTCAGAAAAAACAGACAATAATGCATCAGAAGCGTCAGCTGATGAAAAGGATGAGGAACCCAAGGAGAAACTCATATACTACGTAAGCGATGAACTTCAGCAGAGCCAGTATATAAATATGTTCAAAAAGGCAAAGATGGATGCGGTTATTCTTGATAAATCCATTGACCAGCCCTTTGTGTCTCAGCTCGAAGCAAAGAATGAAGGCGTCAGATTCTTAAGAATAGACAGTGATATGAGCGAGGCATTAAAAGCAAAGACCGGAAAGAAAGCACAGGAAGAGCTCAAGGCAAAGGAAACAGAGCTCGGCGAAGCATTCAAGAAGGTGCTTAAAAATGATAAACTGACATTGAAGCTTGAGAAGCTCAAAGACAAAAAGATTTCATCGATGTTAACTCTTTCCGAAGAAGTCAGAAGAATGAGAGACATGATGAAAATGTACTCCATGCCCGGAATGAATCTGGGAGACATGGGCGGCGAAGGCGAAACACTTGTCCTCAACGCCAATAACGACCTCGTAAAGTACGTGATGGAAAATCCTTCCGAGGAGAAAACCAAGATCATTATGAAGGAGCTTTACGATATGGCAAGAATCCAGCAGGCACCCTTGGATTCCGCATCAATGACCGACTTTATATCCAGAACCAACGAAATACTTATGAAGCTTGTCTAACCAAGAAAGCAATCCACAAAAAAGTGGCGCAAATACGCGCCGCTTTTTTTGTGGCTGAGTATTGAAGAAAACGGTTGGCGATGGAAAGAAACAGGAGGCATCGGGGGACCTTGAAATGTAGAAGACAGGCGGTGGAGGAGGCGAATGGAGAATGAAGAAATCGTGAGACAGTGAATAGACAGGAGGCGTCGGGGGTGGTGTTGCCGGCACGAAGGCCTTATTTTCCCGTCGGTACTTAGCGAACGTGAGCAAAGCGAAACGTGAGGTTAGTACCGCTACGGGGAAATACGAGCGAGAGCGTGCCGAGAGACGGTGATACCGCCCCCTCGGCCTCCGTCCCGCTGCTGTACCCGTCCCGCTGCATCAAACTGCATATTGCAAGCCCCCTCGGCCTCCGTGCCATCGTCTTTCGGTAGTCGCGGGAACACACATGACACTTGTGTCAATTGATTGCATAAGGCGGAAAATATTGGTATAATGGTAACAAAATCTTGAGGGACCCGGAGTGTAAAGACGTTGCAGAAGCAATCCCAGAAACAGCAGATAAGTAAATATAAGTACGGGGAAAGTGCATTGGAATTTTCCAGCGAGAGACTGGAATTCAATGTGGTAAAAGGAACGAAGGTAAGAGGCTCGTTTACCATAAGCGTACCGGATAATGAAATAGCAACGGCGGTACTATACAGTAATGAACCGGCACTGAAGATAGAGACCGAAAAGTTTTCCGGATCGGAAGCGGTAATAGAATATACATTTGATGCGACATATCTAATGGGCTACCAGGTAGTAAAAGGAGAGATAACCTGTATCAGTAATTTGGGAGAATATTATCTGCCCTTTGCGGTATCGGTGGTATACGAAAGCGTGGAATCATCCCTGGGAGTCATCAAAAATCTATTTCATTTTGCCAATCTGTGTAAGAGCAACTGGAAAGAGGCCGTAAAGCAGTTTTACGAGCCCTCATTTGTCAACATATTCAAGGAAAACGATACAAGATATTTAAACTGTTACAGGGGACTCAGCGCTCATAAGTATAATGAGCAGAATGTGGAAGAGTTCCTGATTCACATACGCAAAAAACAAAGAATCACCTACGAGTTTTCCAATGATGAGATAAGGGTAGACATAAAGGAGAAAAAAGACGAGGTAATCCGGGAAGAGATAGTTATCACAAGACAGGGCTGGGGATATACCGGACTGGACATTGACGTGACCGGAGACTTTATCAGGACAGATAAAAAGAAGATAACCGATGATGATTTTTTGGGAAATAAGTGCGTGATACCGGTATATATAGATGTAACGGCATTAAACAGCGGAAATCACTACGGCAAGATAACATTTAAAAATGCATATATATCACACGATACCCTTGTCAGCGTGTCTTTGGATGTAAATAAGAAATTGAAAAGATATTATAAGAGAAAGAAGGAAATAGCCGAGATAGTAAGGCTGTATATCGACTTTCGCTTAAAGAGGATAGACAGAAAAGACTGGCTGAATGAGACATCCCTAATAGTGGATGGAATGATAGCGGCGGATGATAAGGATATAGAGGCAAGATTATATAAGGCAAGACTGTTGATCGCGGATGAGAGGACAAATGAGGCAAGGCTGATACTGGACAGAATAAGCTATTGTAAGTTTGAACAGCTCCCGGGGGCAGTGAGAGCATATTATTTGTTTTTGACCAATATGCTTGTGAGGGACAAAGAATTTGCCAGAGATAATGTGGAGGAAGTAAAGCGCATATTTAATGAGAAACCCACAGACCATATGACTGCCTTCCTACTTATGCACATGTCCGATGAATATAAAAGGGATTTAAAGAAAAGACTTGCCCTGATGGAGAGGCTTGTCAATAACGGATGTAACAGCCCCATAATATATGTGGAAGCCCTGACCTTAATGAACAATAATCCGGAGATACTTCATAAGCTCTCGGATTTTGAATTGAGGACACTGTATTTCGGCGCACAGTACGATGCACTTTGCGAGGATCTTATCGAACAATTTATGTATCTGTCCGAGAAGATATATAAAAGGCATCCCTTGACAGAGAAGATATATCTTCTTCTGTACAGGGAGCATAAGGACGAAAGAATACTCAGTAAGCTATGTTCCGCACTGATAAAGACCTGCAGATCCGGACATGAATTTTTTGAAATATTCAGTGATTCCGTTAAAGCGGATTTAAGAGTCACCAATCTCTATGAGTATTTTATGCGCTCCATGGACTGTGACAAAAAGCCGGACATACCCAAGCCCGTATTAATGTATTACTCCTTTAAGAGCAATCTGGATTATGAAAAAAACGCCTATCTATTTTCGTATGTACACAGAAACCGCAGGGAGTATCCTGAGTTATTTGAAACTTATAGGCCGGTAATTACGGAGTTTGTCTCAACGCAGTTACATAAAGGAAATATAAACGAAAACCTGGCATATCTTTATTCCGAATATATAAGGCCCAAGATGATTGACGAAGTGTCCGCAGAGAACCTGTCAAGGATGCTCTTTGCCCATAGGATAAGGATACAGAATAAGAACATAAGGAAGATATACATATATCACTCCAATATAAAGACACCCATTGAGGTGGGGTACGATTCCAGAATGACCTGGATACCTCTGTACGATCACGAGCATACACTTATTTTGGAGGATATGAACAATAACAGGTTTACGGTATCCTGTGATTACACAATAGAAAAATATAAAATGCCAGTCAAATTGCTGCCCGAGATAGAGCCGTATGTGGAGAACAGTGTAATCTTTGATGCATTTATGTATGAGAGAAATTCGGAACTGGCCTCGGAAAGCAATATCCGAAGAGTGAACAGGCTTATTGCCTCAGAGGATGTATCACCTTTGGTAAAAAGCGGAATATATGCCGAATTACTTCAGTATTATTACGACTGCGATAATATGAGGGCATTGGATGAAACACTCTTAAGGGTGGAACTGGAGGATCTGAATCTTCAGGACAGAAAGCTTGCCATAAAATATATGGTCATCAGGGACATGAATGACAAGGCCTTTGAATGGATCGGCAAGGTGGGCCCCAACGTATGCGATGAGAAGACCCTTGTAAGACTTTTGGACCGCAAATTAAAAAGCGTCAACATGATTTATGACGAGACCCTTACGGATATGGCGGCATATACCTTTTTTAAGGGAAAATATAACGGAACCATTTTGGAGTATCTCAATGTAAATTATAACGGACTGTTGAAGAACTTAAGAGATATCTGGAATGCGGCCAAAGCTTTTGGAGAAGCCACATTTAAGCTCGAGGAAAAGATGATAAAGCAAATGCTTTATACCGGGGCGTTTGTGGGTGAAAAACTGGAGATATTCAAAAGCTATTCAAAGACCGGAGGAAAGAGTGAGGTAATCGAGGAATACCTCGCCTGGAGCGCAAGGGAGTATTTTGTCAAAGATACGGTAACAGACAGATTTATCTTTGAAGAGATAATAAGGCTCTATCTAAGAGACGATATAACGGAGCGAATCTGCAGGCTTGCGGTTCTAAAATATTATGCGCATAATACCGAATTGATAAAAGAAAACGAGCTTAAGGCTCTTTCCGTATTTATAACGGAGTTTATAAACGAAGGAGTATTTTTACCCTGCTTTAAGAAATACAAAGGCATACTTGATATTCCCGATTATGTTCTGGAAAAAACAGTAATCGAATATAAGTCCGTGGGAGCAGAATCGGCCCTTGTCCATTATATAATATACAGTGACGGGGACGGGGAACATGAATACCGGGCGGAGGAGATGAACCGGGTGACCCAGGGAGTATTTGTAAAGGATTTTGTGCTGTTTTACGGGGAAGAGCTTCAATACTATATCACCGATTCCGATAACGAGAAGGAAGATATAGTGGAGAGCGCAAGTATCAGAATGAACGATACCGAATTAAGCGCCCAAAGACCCGGGTACGGAACAATTAACGACATGCTTGTAAGCAGGGCAATGCAGGATTATGAAACATTTGACCGCCTTTACGAGGAACATTTAAAAAGGCGTTTTATAGCTGAAAGGTTATTTACCATCAGTTAGAGGTGGAGGTAAAGTTGGAACTCTCCGGTAGAAAAAGGATTTTGGTGGGGTACGAATTGGGTAACGAGGTATCCCGTATAAGTTATTATGGGGATGGAATGGATGATGTAGCTACCGTTTCAGTGGTGAGCGGTGAGGAGGCATTTTCCATCCCTACCTTTTTGTGCAAAAGAAAAGGGGTAAACCAGTGGTTTTTCGGAAATGAAGCCCTTAAATATCAAAAGGAAGTAGAGGGCATCGGAGTAGGAGACCTTCTTGAAAAATTTAAGAAGGACGAGCCTGTTCTTATAGAGGAGGGGGAGTACAGACCTGTGGCATTGCTTTCTCTTTTTATAAAAAGAACCCTGGGGCTTATTAATTCTCTGGGAAGTATTAAAAATATCTCCGACCTTGTCATCACTGTAAAAGAGGAAAATGAAGACCTTTGGGATATTCTTAAAGAAGCGGTGGACAATCTTGGTATCTCGGATCTTAATCTGAAAATCCAGACAAACGGGGAAAGCTTCTTCCATTATATGATGCATGAGGATGCATCTTTGAGGGGAGAGAAGGTCATTCTCTTTAAGTACGACAGTGATGTGATGGAAAAGACTGTCCTTGATTACAATAAAAAGACAAAGCCGGTTGTAGCCTATATTCAAAAAGAATCCTTTCCCTTTAACGATACCTTAAAGGAAGAGGCGGGGACATTGGACAGTGACAGTATTTCATCGATAAAAGACGGGATTTTCAACAGAATATGCGAAGCATCCTTTAAATCCGGGGACGTGAAAGCCACCTATCTTATAGGAGACAGATTTAACAGCGACTGGCTTGATAAAAGCCTAAAGACAGTGTGCGGACTGGGGCGAAGAGCTTTTATGGGGAATAATCTTTTTTCCAAAGGAGCATGTCTTTATTTAAAGGATCTTTACGATAAAGAGGTAACTGAAAAAGAGTTTGTTTTTCTGGGAAACGGAAAGCTTAAGAGCAATATAGGTATGGAGGTTTACAGGCAGGGAGAGCTTTCCTATTTTGCCATACTGGATGCAGGCACAGACACGAAGGAAGCGGTTAACGATTTTGACATATACGTTCAGGATAAGGAAGCGGTTAAACTTATTATCACTTCTTTGTCCGACGGAAAAGAAAAGAGAGTGTCGATAGTGCTGGAGGATTATGACGACGACTGCAGAAAGATTAATGTAAAATGTCATATGATAGATGATGAGACGGTGGAGTTTACCCTGACCGATATGGGGCTTGGTGAATTGATAGAATCCACCAAGAGAGAGTGGAGAGAAAAAATCACGCTATGAGGACGAGCTTGTGTGTGGGCAGATATGCCAAAAGACCATATTGCATAGAGAACCTGGGCATTAATGTACACAGTGCCGAGGAGCTTTGCTATGCCTTTGCACAAAACGCATACATGCTTGATGCATCTCTTACAAGAGAGGAACTTATAAAGTGGATTGAAAAGGAGCTGGGGCTTTCGGAACTTAGCACTATTTTAAGGAAAAAAGTAAACGGAGCCTGCACCTTAAGCGATTATGTAATTACCATACTGGAGTATGTGGGGCTCTTTGACAGAGAAATCCTTAATCTTGTAAGAGATATGATGGTGAACGGAGCGGGGTTAAGTTTTCTCGCCCGTAAGAAAAAACAGATTGACAGACTTTTTACCAAGAAAAGATATATGGCTGCAGCAAAGAGTTACGAGCTTCTGGGAGCGGAATGTGTGGGAAAGGAAGCAAACAGGGAATTTACCGCAAGGATACTTTGTGACGCCGGGTGCGCCTACGGAAGGCTTTTTATGTATGAGAAGGCCGCCGAGAAATTTGAAGAGGCATATAAGACTGTGAACGATCCCGTGTATCTTCAAAAGTATCTTGCCTGCAAGCGGTTTTTACTTGATGACAGAAGCTATCTTGACTATGTGGCAACTTTAACTGACAGAGATCACGTGGCAGAAGGACTTGAAAAGGTATTGTTTGAACTGGAAAATGATTTTGAAAGAAGTCCCGAGGCCGCCATTATAAAAAGACGATACGATATGAGGCACGGTAAAAACAGGGGAGGCTACGAGGAGTCCAATACCGTTATAACAGGGGAACTTAAAAACGATTACAGGCTGGGTACAAGCCACAAGGGAGTCTGATATGTCATTTTGGGACAGGGTGTTTAAAAAGAAGGGTGCCAATGAAGAGAATCAGGGAACCGAATGGGATCAGATAATATCCCTAAGGACCGGGGTTGATTTTAATGATAAGGCCCAAAGACTTAAATATGTGTCGGACTGCATGGAGCAGATAGACGAAGCCACCAAGGCCACCAAGAAGCTTGAAGCCGAATACGAGGCTGTTACCAAGAGGCTTACGGACACGGATGATATAGAAGCTCTTCCCGCAGATAAAAGGGATGAGCTTATTAAGATTGCCGGGCAGATTAAAGAGCTTAATGAGGAGATTAACAAATACAGAAGAAAATCTCTTTCCATCAAAGAAGCAGATTATTACCGAATCAAAAAAGCTGAGAGCGAGATAGAGGAAGGCATAGGAAAACTTAAGGAGGCGGAGGATTACGGCCGTCTGGTTAAGGATGATTTAAGGAGACTATCCTCCGAGAATGCGGCCTACAAATACAGAGAATCGGAGCTTTATACCATGATTAACAATTATCGTGGTATTACACTTATTGTTTTGTCGGCGCTGTTCATTCTTTTTATTATATTGGGAGTTTTAAAGCTTTGCTTTGATATGGAGACTTTGTGGGCATGGCTTTTGTCCGTTTTGTGTGCGGCTTTTGTGCTGGCGGGGATTGCCCTTAAGAACATATCCGCCAAAAGAGAACTCACCAAAGTAAAAGCGGGAATAAGACGCCTTATCCACTTAGAAAATACCGTTAAGATAAGATACGTTAACAACAACAGCCTTGTAAGTTATCTTTGCATGAAGTATGAGACCAAAAGCAGCAAGGAGCTTAAAAAGCTGTTGGATGCCTATCTTGAGGAGAAGGAAAACAGAGCCAGAGTTGTTGAGACAGAGGGTAAGATAGATTTGCTTAAGGAGCGTTTCTTAAAGCTTCTTAAAAAATACAATGTAAGGGATGCCGAAAAATGGCTTAATCATTCCGATGCCATCCTTGACAGAAGAGAGATGGTGGAACTGAGACACACTCTTATTCAGCAGAGGCAGGCTTTGAGAAAACAGCTTGATTACAACAGTAAACTTGCAAAGGATGCCCAGACGGATATAAAGGAAATTGTTCAGCTTTATCCCAAGTATGCGTCGGAAATGCTGGAGATGATAGACAAGTACGATAAACAGTAGTTTCTTTTGACATTCAAACATGGGTGTGATAGACTAATATCGCATTTGCTTCGGGCAGATGAGATTAATTGGAGAGTTTATACTCCCGGGAGGAAAATTATGAAAAAGAAATTATTGGCAGCAGTTTTATCATGTGCAATGACTTGCATGTTGTTTGCAGGATGCGGAGCAACGAAAGAGGAAGCATCAACAGAAGCAGAGAGCGTTACTGAAGTTTCAGAAGACGCCGAGAGCAAAGAAGTTTCTGAGGAAAGCGAAGAGGTTTCCACTGACAGCGAGGAAGGCAGAGATTTTATAGTAGGATTCGATGCAGAGTTCCCTCCCTTCGGATATCTTGACGAGGAGTCAGGAGAATATGTGGGATTCGATCTTTCTCTTGCTGAAGAAGTATGTAACAGACTTGGATGGAATCTTGTTAAGCAGCCCATCGACTGGGATTCCAAGGATTCAGAGCTTTCAAGCGGTTCCATCGATTGTATTTGGAACGGATTTACAATTAACGGTCGTGAAGATTCTTATACATGGACCGAGGCATATGTTGATAACAGCCAGGTATTTGTTGTTGCCGGGGATTCAGAGATAGAAGCACTTTCGGATCTTGCAGGAAAGACAGTAGCGGTTCAGAAGGATTCTTCCGCACTTGCTGCTTTAAATGACGAGGAAGTACCTGAAAATGTAGAACTTAAGAAGTCTTTCAAGGATCTTATTGAGTACAGTGATTACAATACCGCATTTATGGATCTTGAGGCAGGTGCCGTTGATGCGGTTGCCATTGATATAGGTGTGGCTCAGTACCAGGTTTCCAACAGAGAAGAGGGAGCTTACGTAATCCTTTCCGAGAAGCTTGCAACAGAGCAGTACGGTGTTGGATTCTTAAAGGGAAATGAAGAGCTTCGCGACAAGGTTCAGAATGTGCTTGATGAGATGGCTGAGGATGGCACATTTATGGAAATCGAAAAAGAGTGGGGACTTGAGGACAGCGTTTGCCTTGGTAAATAAGGTGAGGATAAGGAAATGGAAATATTAAGGGACTTTTGTAGTATACTGCCCC
>JAILPU010000198.1 GCA_024699395.1 Lachnospiraceae bacterium
GCCTGACTGTGCGTTTTCTTCATTATCCTCTGAACTCTGTTCATCAAGGTTTGACTGTACATCATCTCCCTGTATTGAACTGTCATTGTTTTCATTTTCTTCTGCTGCAGAAGAGGAATTATCCCCTGATTCATCTGCATCAGACTGTACATTTTCTTCTGTTTCCTCTGCGCTTATTGCATAGCTGTCTGATACCGCCCCCGCATAAATCGGGTTAACCATCATAACGATGCAGAGCAATAACGCAAGAATTCGTGTGGATTTCATAATTTGTCCCCTTTCCTCATTTTGACAATGTATAACATTTTGTCTACGTCTCATTTTAAGACGTATTCTTTCCACATTTAGGACACGGCTTTTGCCGGCCCTTCTGTTCATAAAGCGCTTTATATCGGCAGTTTAAACCAAAAGAGCATTGGGTTCCCAACTTTGGCATAGTGTTAACATTTTTGAAAACATCACCAAAAGAAACCAATGCTCAAAACCATTTCTTAAAATGGCATTATCCCATCGATATTCACTTTGTAAATATATCACTAAAACTCTGTTTTTACAAGAAAACAGGATTATTCTTCGTTTGTGTGGATCTTATTGGACATTATAAGATACTTTCCGTTCTCTTCTTTGAAGGTAATTGTTGCGCTGTAATCCAGTGATAAATGGTAGGTGTCTGATTCATCGGGAACAAATTTAACGGTATAAACATTTCCCTTCCTGGTCCCCTCAGATACTTTTAAGAAATTATACAATGCATCCGAAGGTTTCCAATAATAGCTGTCATACTCCTCCACATAGGTGTAAAATTCCTTATCTTTTATCTCGTCAAGAGAAATACCCGTATGCTCCTTTATATAGCTGTCATAGTCCGCTCTTTTAAAAGCCCAGGGTTCAACGAGAAGCTCAAGATCCGAATCATTTGTATCCTCGGTAACATCAATACCGATCTCTTTAAAATATGCCTTCTCCTCGTCGGAACCTCTCTCAACTCTCCTGCAATCCACATAATTCATACTGAGATACAAAACAGTATACCAATCAATGTCCTCGGGCTTATCATAGCTGCAGTTCAAAAATCCGTTATATTCTTCGGTTGCAAACAGCTCTTCAAATTTATCAAGTTCTTCTTTGGTAAGCTCTGTCTCATCCTCTGAATCAAGTGAAACCTCCACCTTAGTTTCAGACTCTACATTACTTATGATTTCACCTACATTTTCATCAGCGGACTCCAATGCATTTTTAATGTCTTCCTCAATATTTTCATCTGCGCCGATTTCTTCCACAACTACATCTGCGTCCACTTCCGACCTGGCATCTTTACCCTTGTTAAGTCCGCAAGAGGATGCGCACACTGTACACAGCGCAAGAATCAAAAGCATATATTTTTTGTTTTTCATTGTTAAAATCCTTCTTTCTTTGGTTAATTCATCAAGATTTTAGCAACACAATATTTACTTTTCAATGATTATCTACCATAATTAAGAAAATATTAAAATAAATTTGAGGAACGATATGCCGGACAATAATTTTCCGTTTAGCGATCAAGAAAATTTTAAAGACAACATCCTAATAGATTTTTCCAAAAGTGCGGCCAAAATCAATACCAAAAACGCCGAGAAACTGGTTAAACTCGGTGCCGCCAAAGAAAAGAAGGAGCTCATTAAAAGCACTGTCCCGGACACCTTCGGCTGCGATAAGTTTTTTGCCAATCACGGGTTTATAAATAACCTGATGAAAAATGATTTTATTTTTATTGCCAGGGAATTCCTTGCCCATGAATACGAAAACGCCCCCGAATACGGCGAAATCGATTATTTCAGCCGCAGCAAAACTCTTTACAGTTCCAGAGGCGTTTTTTACAATTCAGTGGTCAATATGATGATGAATGCCGCCAAAAAAAAGAGTCCCTATACCATAGGCCTGTTCATCACTCTTTATAAAATTTACCACAAAGAAGAATATAACCGGTTAAAACGCTTTAAAACAATAACAGATAAAGAACTTAAGAACCTTTGCATAATAAGAGACTTCAACGTCAATGCCATGGTAAAAATGTCCAGACTTCTTTTTATGTCAAGGTTACTGGGAATCGAGGTGGATCCCTCCTGCAACTTTGCATATAATGCAGCTAACGATTACTGGGCAGAAAAAAAAGAAGCCGCCTTCCAATACAATATTCACAGAGAGCTTCTCAAAACCTGTCAAAACGAAATTCTGGAAAAAACAGATATCAAAGAACTGGAAAACTACGATAAGAAAATGAAAGACTATCTGGGTTTTGCATTGAGGTGGTTCGGGTACGATCCCAGATATGTAGATAAGATTCACTTTAGAAACTATGGTTTTTCCGAATCTGTGGTTGTGGGTCTCGGACTGTTAAAATCCGCGTTTCCCAACTGGGAATATGATGAAAAAGAGCTGGTATTCTTCGGCACTCTTATCAGGGTTCTTTCAACGATGGATTACAACACGGCATGGTTTTCCCAGTTTTCCCGTTTTATTACCTTCGGTCACGATCCTGCCGACGCCTTCAATATGAAGAGATGCCTGTTTAAACCCCAAACACTTGCCCAAACCGATATTCCTCTCTTAACAGACGAGCCCTCAGTCTTCGAAGCAAAAGACTCCAAAGATAATCCGGATGCGGAAAACGAACTCTCAAACAGCACTTTGGAGATTATCAAAGAATATATTTCAGAGATTGAATCTCTCAGGAACAGTTTAAGAAGAGCCAAAACAGACAATGAAGTCCTCCGCGAGGAGCTTTCACAGCAGAAAAAACTTAATGAAGGAATGGATGACTTAAAAGAGCAGCTTGCCTTAGCAAGCAACGAATTGTCAGTCCTCAGAAATTACGTCCACTCCCTCACTGAAGGAGATGTTCCCTGTGACCAAACCGATATACATGAGATGACAGAATATCTGAAGAAGTTTAAGATACTTATCATCGGCGGACATGACAACTGGATATCAAGACTTAAGAACCTCTTTCCGGACTGGGTATACATAAGCC
>JAILPU010000303.1 GCA_024699395.1 Lachnospiraceae bacterium
ATCCCAAAAGTCCGTAGACGAGAGCCATCATAATGGTTCCCGAAAGGATATTGGCGAAAAGACGAAGGCTTAAAGATATGGGAACTGCGAAATCACCTATAAGAGTGATAACCGCCCATATGGGAAGCCATGGGGGAAGAGGTGAACATATTCCCTTCCAAATGTCGGGAAGTTTGGTATATCTGAACTGATTCACATGTATCAATACAAAACTTAAAACTCCCAGGGGGAAGGTCACACCGTAATCGGCTGTGGGAGGTCTTAAACCAAACAAACCCGATATATTACTCACAAGTATAAAAATAAAAATTGTTCCTATATAGTTACCGTACTTTCGTGCCGCTCCCTTTCCCATGGACTTAACTACCATTCCGTCCAGAAACTCCACGATCATCTCTACCGCATTCTGGAATTTGCCCGGCACGGCAGAGGCTTTCTTCATAACCGTTCCCGCAACAATGCTGAATCCGATAAGCACCATCATAACTATAAGAAGGCAAACATGAGTGGTGGTTATCCAAACCTCATGTCCAAAAAATTTGTACTTGAATATTCCGTGTACGAAAACATCCACGTCCTGTGAAGCGGACAGTAAAATACAATTCATAGTCCTGTGGGCTCACTCCTTTCATCTTTGGCATCATCTTGTATGACACCGGTGTCGGTTTCATCCGACTTATTTAAATCTGTTTAACAGCTTATGTGTAAAGGGCTGTAACAACGCCCCGATTTTAACCGTAATTATACAGGCAAATACAATATAAATATTAAAGGGTTTATACACCGCAGCCACATAAAGTACAACGGCCACTACCGCATATCTTAATATATATCCGGAAAAAATCCCCTTTACAGCCTGCTTTTCGTCTCTTCCAAGGTTGACGTCAAGCATTCTGTACATATGAAAGAGATAAAGTGCGGCTGCAACACCGCCAAGTAAAGTGCTTAGCAAAACACTTTTTATATCATGTATAAATATTATTCCCACTATCAGAACAATCACCCAGAGTATCCCCATTGCCAGATACATCTCAAGGAGAGTTCTGTTGATCTTCTTCATTATTGTCTTTGTTTAATATCCTTTCGGTTTCATCTGCGGTTACATGCTTTTCACTCGATGAAACTTTATTTTGGCTCGATGGCTTGCCTGCTATCTTCATTGCGGCAACATATATATTCCTTGCTCCTGCCAATGCCCCCACAAAAAAGAGGATAACAGTCCACCAACGGGTGTTAAACTTCTTGTCAATCCAAATTCCCAAAAAGGTCATCATAAAAATGGGTACTATCATGTTGGTGCCAAACTGGGTCACCATGGTCAGTGAGCTGAAGACCTGTCTGTCATAACCTTTTTTGCCATTATTTTTCATGACTCACCCTGCGAATTCTGTCAAATTCTTAAATATTCAAACCTATCTAATAATTATATACAATTATTTATTTTCTGTCTACCCATGACGTTCACGTTGGAATTGATAAACTTAATTTGCACGATCCAATCATCTAATGCAATCACCGATTAGATTGTTTACGGGTTTGATATCACACAATTTAGCTTCCGACGTCGTTTGATATCTCGCAATCAAACTGCCAAATCAATTCACGTCTTAATATTTTGACGAACCGGAATTCAACGATTCACAATAAACATCAATAAAAGACGTGGCCTCCGATATTAATGCCGGAAAGACCGGGTATGGGGGTTCTGAAATATACACAGTTTCCCACATTGCTGTTGCCGCTCATGGCTTCATCCGCCGCTCTGTAGCAGCTCTCCGTAGCCTTGTCCGCGCCTAACGCAATGGCAAAGCGCCCGCTTCCCACGGGAGTAAACTGTCCCTTCTGGTAGATAACCCCGGCTATGGTGTCGGGATAAACCACACTCATAACTCTGTTCATAACAACGCTTCCCACCGCCACCTGTCCCTCATAGGGTTCTCCTCCGGCTTCGCAGAAAATTATGGTAGCAAGAAGTTTTCTGTCGTCGACTTCAAAATTTATATTGGAGATATCTCTCCAGGAACTGTTGGCCGCCTTCTCAGACAACGCTTTTTCGGCCTCCAACTGTTTTTTAAGCTTTTCTATATCATCGTCCTTGGCAAGAACCTGAGCTTCATACTCCAGTGCCTGTGCCTGAACCGTTTCTATCTGATCGGAATACTTTTCCAAAGCCTCAGCTGTCTCATAAATAAGGTTGGATACCTGCTCCTTTTGAGCCGTGGCTTCTTCCTTTAAAACATAAAGCTCTCTGGTCTGATTCTGAAGCTTGGCTTCCTCCTCTTCAATCACGGCTCTTGTAGCCCTGTATTCCTCCAGTTTTCTCTGATCATAAGCGGCAATCTTCTCGAAGTAATCGGCGGAGTTCAAAGCAGAATTCACGCTTTTACTTGAAAAAAGCGCATTTATAAAACTTCCGTCATTCATCTCGTACATATTTCTTATACGAGTGATCATGTTGGCATACTGCGTAGCCTCCGAGGCCTTTGTGGCTTCTAAGGTAGCCTGAGTCTCATTAAGCTCTTCCTGCTTTTCGGCAATCTTATTTTCCAGATCCTCGATATTACTGCTTATGTACTCAAATCTGTCGTTAAGACTATTCAATTCTCTTTTTAAAACTTTACTGTCCGACTTAAGTTCCGCCAGGTCTTCCCTGGTATCATCCAGCCTGTTCTCCAGATGCTTTTTTTCCTTTTCGGCATCATTGATCTTCTGCTGAATCGAATCGGCATGCAGTGCGGCAGGCTTCATAACTCCCGCAAAAAAGCAGAGTAAAAGCAATATAACCTGACACACCCTTTGTGGCTTTCTTCGAAACATACAATCTCCTCAAAAGAAGCTATACCTCAAGGGTAAGTTCCTTTCCCGTTTTCACATAGGGGATATATTTCACGCCGGCAGTGTCAAACATCCTCTTTGCCGCCGTATTCATCAATGTTTTATCATATTTGTCATCGGCATATATCAACGTTCTGATACCTGCCTGGATAATAGCCTTTGCACATTCATTGCATGGAAAAAGGGAGACGTAAAGCTTCGTCCCCTCCAACGATCCACCGCGATAGTTAAGTATTGCATTAAGCTCCGCGTGAGTAACATATGGATATTTTGTATCAAGAGGTTCCCCTTCTCTGCTCCAGGGAAAATCATCGTCGGAGCATCCCCAGGGAAAACCGTTGTAACCAACCGACAAAATCTTATTGGATTCGCTCACGATACAGGCTCCCACCTGAGTATTTGGATCCTTCGAACGCATACCTGCCAACTGGGCTACCCCCATAAAATACTGATCCCAGCTTATATAGTCCGTTCTCTTTGCCGCAGTCACGGGCTTCATCTTAGGATTATCGCTCATATATTCCCCATACCCCTTCTGTTTATTACTTTGTTATGAATCAATCGTCTCGTATTACTTGGTTCCGAAAATTCTGTCTCCTGCATCTCCGAGACCGGGCACGATATAACCGTGATCGTTAAGATGATCGTCCAAAGAGCCAACATAAAGATCCACATCGGGATGAGCTTCAGTCATTGCTTTGATACCTTCGGGTGCGGCTATAATGCACATAAAGCGAATGTTTTTGCAACCCTTGTCCTTAAGCATCTGTATAGCTGCCACGCTGGAGCCGCCTGTTGCAAGCA
>JAILPU010000002.1 GCA_024699395.1 Lachnospiraceae bacterium
GAAATGATTGAGGACTTTTACAATAAGCGGGATATCAAGGAATACACCGGACAGGTTCATGCATTAAAGAGTTCCGCCAGAATGATAGGTCATATGGAGCTTTCGGAACTTGCAAGGCAGTTAGAGGAAGCCGGCAAAGAAGAAAATGTGGAATTTATTGATTCCAACGAAAACAAGCTTATCACCATGTACCGGGATCTCTATGAAGATTTGAAAAAGATTTTCAATGACGGTAAAGAAGATGAAAAGCCTTTGATAGACCCGGACAAATTAACTCAGGGTCTGGATGCCATTAAAGAGGGTGTGTCCGCTTTTGATTTTGATATGGTGGACATGGTTATGAAGGACTTCGCAGGATACAAAATGCCCGAGGACTTTAAACCCAAATATGAGAAGCTTAAGGTGATGGTATCCGAGGTAGACGCCGAAGGCATAATGCAATTGCTGGAAGGGTAAGCTGATACCCTCAGTGTGATTAAGAATATGGTAAATCAAGAAAAATGCGGTCATATGACCGCATTTTTGCGCCTTTTGAAAGCTTTTTTGATTGACTCCGATATTTAATTGTGATAGAATTTCATTCGTTGTGGGTATATTTGCAACAAATAATACATTTGAATCTGCGGATTCAAAAGGAGGCAATATGAGAAGAAAAATATTAACGATTGCAATGGCAGCATGCGTGTCATTATCTATGCTGGCAGGATGCGGAAAGACCAAGACCGATACAGAGGTTTCAAGTGCAGTATCCGCCGGTGATGTTGAGGAAGCAGTATCTGCAGGTGATGTTGAGGAAGCAGTATCCGCAGGTGACAGTGAGGAAGCAGATATCCTTGACAAAGACCGCGCAGGAAATGATATAACCGTTCCCGAAAACGTATCAGCAATAATATCCATGTCACCCTCAGTGACAGAGGTACTTATCGATCTGGGATGTGCAGACAAGGTAGTAGCCTGCGATACATACTCAGGTACATCACCCTTTGCAACAGCACTCACAGAAGATATCCCTCAGTTTGACATGATGACACCTGACAGCGAGTCCATTATCGCATTAAACCCCGATGTGGTAATTACCACAGGCATGAGCTACGCAGGGGGCGAAGATGTGTATGCGGCAGTAAGAGATGCAGGAATCTGTGTTGCAGACATCCCTTCATCCGCAAGTGTTGAAGATATCAAAAAGGACATCGCATTTATCGGAGCACTTGTAGGCGCTGACAGTGATGCACAGGAGCTTATCTCCAAAATGGAAGAAACCGAAAAGGTATTGGCAGAAAAGAGCGCAGAGATTGCAGACAAGAAGAAAGTTCTTTATGTTATGAGCGTTCCCACTGCTGATTATCCCGATGTTTATACCTGCGGTAAGGGCACATACATGGATGAGGTTTTTGCCATGGCAGGATGCATTAATATAGCAGGGGACATCGATTACCAGTGGCCTGCAATGTCTGAAGAGGACATTATCGCAGCAGACCCCGATGTAATAATCGTAGGGGATACCTACACAGAAAATCCTGTTGATGCTATAATGAATATAGCCCAGTGGAAGGATATCACCGCAATCAAAAACTGTGCTGTATATACCATTGACGGTGATGCTTTCAACCAGCCTGATCATTACGTAATGAACTCCGCATGTGATATTGCAAAAAGCGTATATCCCGAAGAGTTCGAAGATCTTGAAAATCCTTTCAACTAAGAAAATGTAAGGGAGCCGGCGAGGCTCCCTCTTTTTGGATTAATCGATGAAAATTAGCAAAAAATTAAAAATACTCTTTCTGATAATCTTATCTATAGTATCCGTAAGTGTGGCCATGGGAATGGGAAGCGTGTCCATTCCTTTAAAAGAGCAGCTTTCCATTATAGGAAACAGACTCTTTGGATTATCAACCGGGTATAATGATTCCAATGCCACCATTCTTTTATCCATAAGGATACCCAGAGTCCTCACCGCATTTTTTGTGGGAGGTGCCCTTGCAATCGCAGGGGTTGTCACCCAGTCCATACTTCAAAATCCCCTGGCATCCTCATACACCCTTGGGGTATCCTCAGGCGCAGCGCTGGGAGCAGCATTAATCACCGTATTTGAAATATCAATTCCCGTACTGGGAATTCTCTTACTTCCTGTGGGAGGTTTCGCAGGGGGAATGTTAGCGGTGCTCTTTGTGATGCTTTTTTCCAAATATATGGATAATTCCGTTAGCAGCCATACGATAATACTTGTGGGCATGATTGTATCAATGTTTACAAATGCCGTGATAACATTGCTTGCGGTACTGTTTTCACGCCATGAGCATCATATAATAAGCTGGACGCTTGGATCGTTTAACGGAAAAAGATGGTATCATGCTCTTATTCTGGCAATCGCAGGTGTTATAGCCGTTTCATGCACCCTTTACCGCCATATGGAACTGGATATTATGTCCTTTGGTGATGAAAATGCCAAAAGCATCGGCGTAAACGTTTCAAAAATAAAATATCGCCAGCTTATTCTGGCGGCGCTTATAACGGGTATCTCTGTGTGCTTTACGGGAACCATCGGATTTGTGGATCTTATAGCCCCTCATGTAAGCCGAAAATACATGGGAGCCACTCATAAAGCAATTATCCCTGCGTCCTTTTTCTTTGGTGGGATATTGATGACTCTGGCGGATCTTTTTGCCAGAACTCTTATAGCGCCCCTTGAAATTCCTGTGGGAGCGGTGACGGCCTTGATCGGTGCGCCTTTCTTTATGTATATCTACTTTAACAGGAGGGCAACCCATGAAGGATAAGAGAGAGGGATTTATAAGTTTACGAAATGTTTCCTCCGGGTATAATAAAAAAACGGTATTGAAGGACATCTCCCTTACCATTCCTGCCGGAAAAACGGTTTTGATTATAGGAGAAAATGGCTCCGGAAAATCCACCCTCCTTAAAACCATGGCAGGGTTATTGCCCTACACCGGAAGTGTGCAGGTGGACGAAAAGGAAATGAATACTCTTTCCGAAAAAGAAAGGGCCGCAAAAATTGCCATGCTTTCCCAGATGAACAGGGCATATTTTTCATATACCGTGGAGGAGACGGTGCGCATGGGACGATATCGTTTTACGGAGGGACTGTTTGCATCCTTTAATAAAAAGGACCACGAGGCTGTCAAAGCCGCTATGGAAAAAACGGGGATATACGATATCAGAAAAGAACAGCTAAGCAGTTTGTCCGGTGGGCAGTTACAGCGTGTGTATCTGGCCAGAATGTTTGCTCAGGAAGCGGATTATATTTTCCTGGACGAACCCACCAATCATCTTGATCTTAAATATCGTGTCATTTTGGAACAGTATCTGAAAAAAGAGAATGCCTCCGTTGTGGCAATCTACCACGATCTTCTTCAGGCTTTTGCCATAGCCGACGAGATAATACTTTTGAAGGATGGACGGGTTCTTAAACAGGACACTCCCGAAAATATCATAAACTCGGGACTTTTAAACGAAGCCTTTGACATGGATGTAATATCATATCTTAAATCAGTAAAAAAAGAGAGCGAAGCCTTTTAATGACTTCGCTCTCTTCAATCTTTATAGTATCAGATTCTTAGGATTTTCATCCTGTTCTTTGCTTAGATTAAGTCAATATATGATGTCAGGTCGGATTAGTCCACAACCTTATCTTCGGGAAGAGGAATCTTCTCCTCCACAACCTTCTTTTTCTTGTAGCAGTCAAATGAGAAATCAACCTCACCCTGTGAAAGCTTGGGTGTTATAAGTGATACAGCAGGCACTATGATAAGACCGGCAATCATGGCTGCCGCACCTGCGTTGATAGGGCTCTTAATCCACTTAGTGTACATATTGGCAACTGTAAGGCCAACACCTGTGAACATACCTGCCCATACGCCTGCCTTGGTAACTCCCTTCCAGTAGAGACCGTAGAGGAGGGGAGCAAGGAACGCACCTGCAAGAGCACCCCATGAGATACCCATAAGCTGAGCGATAAATGTGGGAGGGTTAAGCGCTATAACAACTGATATTACGATGAATACCATAATGAAAATTCTCATTGTGAGAAGCTGCTTTTTCTCATCCATCTTTTTAACTATATTTCCCTTGATAAGGTCAAGAGTAAGGGTTGAGCTGGATGTGAGAACAAGTGATGAAAGGGTGGACATTGATGCCGAAAGAACCAATACCACAACCACACCGATAAAGATGTCGGGGAGTTTGCTGAGCATGTTAGGGATAATTGCATCGTATATAATCTTTCCGTTCTCCGTTATCGCAGTAGCATCTGCAAGTCTTGCAAAACCTCCGAGGAAATAGCAGCCTCCTGCAACAACAATGGCAAAGAAAGTAGAGATAATCGTACCTGTCTTAATAGCTCTCTCATCTTTGATGGCATAGAATTTCTGAACCATCTGGGGAAGTCCCCATGTACCAAGGGAAGTAAGTATTACAACTCCCATAAGATTAATGGGATCAGGTCCAAAGAAGCTGGCGAAAAGTCCCTGGCTGCCCTGAAGTGCAGTTGCTGTAAATTCAGGATCCTCAGGAATATTTGAAAGTGCCTTTACTGCCTGCATGAATCCGCCATGCCCGTTGAGAACAGCAATTATAACCGCCGTAATACCAAACAGCATTATTATTCCCTGTATAAAATCATTTACTGCAGTTGCCATATAACCGCCAAGGATTACATACACAGCGGTAAGAACAGCCATAACAATAACACATACTTTGTAATCAATATCAAATGCCATGCCGAAAAGTCTTGAAAGACCGTTGTAAACAGATGCGGTATAGGGAATAAGGAAAACAAAGGCTATAACCGCGGAAACAATCTGAAGTGCCTTTGAATGATATCTCTTACCAAAGAAATCAGGCATGGTTGCGGACTGAAGATGCTTTGTCATAACTCTTGTACGTCTTCCCAGTAAAACCCATGCAAGAAGGGAACCTATAACCGCATTACCGATACCGATCCAGGTGGAAGAAAGACCGTATTTATAGCCGAACTGTCCCGCATAACCTACAAATACAACGGCACTGAAATATGAAGTACCGTAGGCAAAAGCTGTAAGCCAGGGACCGACAGAACGTCCCCCAAGAACAAATCCGTTAACATCAGTAGCATTCTTTCTCGTGTAGACACCTACGCCTATCATTATCGCAAAGAAAACGATAAGCAGTAAAACTTTGATGATCATTGTATCCTCCTTGCACTCTGTGCATTTTATTTTTTATACTTTAGCACCTAAACGCTTAGACGCGCAAACGCTTTAAAGTCCTAAAGCACAAAAACATTATAAACATAAGATTTGTGGCTTGTCAAGAAAAAAATAGACTTGAATTGTGGCGGTTGGTCGCGGTCGGTTGTTGCGGCGGTTCGTTAATTATGCATAGATGGGTTTTTGTTTGATTTATGGTATAATTAATTCAGTTACCGCATCATTTTGGATCGGAGGAAACGCTTATGAAAAAAAATAAATTTTACAGAGGAATCGTTGCTTTGGGAATCAGTCTGGCACTTATGGCGCCGGCGCCGCAGATATATGCCGCACAGTCCGGGGTAATAGGAGATGCGGTATATGAGGAAACTTCAATATATGATGAGCCGACGACATATGGGGATAGTGTGACATATGAGGAGACCGCAGAATATGCGGAGTCGGGGGTATATGAAGAGACCACGGATAATTTGGGGAGCCGAACTCTCGTAGAAAATATCCCGGTTATTTCAGATGGTTCAACAGATACATTTGAAGTTGGAAAACAATATAATATAGAAGCGATTCGACAGCCCAAAGAAGTGGAATCACAGAGTGCGGGCGATGTGAATGATTCCTTGGATGAGGTTGATACCAAAAATGCCGTTACCATGGAATGCCTTACGGGAGACAGTGGTGCGGAAGGCTTTGTCACCAGAATGTACAGGCTTATCCTTGGAAGAGAACCTGATGAGGAGGGATATCGGTTCTGGGTTAATACTCTTACTACACACCAGAAGGCAGCAGCCAACATAGTCATGGATTTCTTTTTCTCCAGTGAATATGTGAATTTAAAAAAGAGTAACAGCGCGAAAGTAACGGATATGTATGCGGCGATGCTGGACAGAAATCCGGATCAGGGAGGATACGAATACTGGCTCAATCATCTTGAGATAGGAATGACTCCCAAATCCATAATAGGAGGTTTTCTGGCAAGCCCGGAATTTAAGAAACTCTGCGCCGGATACGGAATTGATAACGGAACGGTAATTCTCACAGATGCCAGAGACAAGAATTATGAGATAACATATTTTGTGTACAGATTGTATGTAAACTGTCTTGGAAGAAAACCGGATCTTTCCGGACTTGATAACTGGTGCGACTATCTGATTTCGGGAAGAAGCGGAACAGAGTTGGCGAAGGAATTTGTTTTCAGTAAGGAATATAAGGCGAAGCATGTGGATAATGATGAATTTGTCGATATGCTTTATTATACGATTTTGGGAAGAACGCCGGACGCCGGGGGGAAATTTGGCTGGACGGAACAGCTTGATTATTACCATACAAGGGAGTATGTGCTCAACGGCTTTATGTTCAGCACGGAGTTTTCCAAACAGTGTGCTCAGGCGGGAATCAAGGTGGGAAACTCCATAGCGCAGCCCGATGAAGGTACGGCGTGGAAATATAATGTGGAAATATTGAGGCTCTGCAATGAGGAAAGAGCTGCCAACGGACTCCCTAAGTTGAGGACCAGAGAAGATTTCTGGGAGGATGTGGCCATGGTGCGGGCTGTAGAGATTGCATCAGTTTTTTCTCACGACAGACCTGACGGCAGCAGTTGCTTCAATCTCTATAAAGAAAAGGGATATAAATCCAGGAGAAGTGCGGAAAATATTGCGGCCGGATATTCAGGACCTCAGGCTGTTGTAACCGGCTGGATGAACTCATCGGGCCACAGAAGCAATATTCTCTCCCAGTGTGAGATTCTGGTTACAGGATATTATTACGATTCCAAATCGGCATATAAAAAATATTATTGCCAGAATTTCATGACTCCCATGTAGATGATTTTTCACCATAGCGAGTAATCAACAAAATCATGACTCCCATGTAGGGCATCATCTGAGGTGGGGCACATAATCAACAAATTGCATTTATTCGTAAGTTTAATTACAACCCAAGCCTCCACTTGCAGTTATTTCGCTCGAAGTAAAGACGAACTTTCCTCTTATTGTCAAGCACGATAACAAGGCATTCAAAAATAAATGTGGTTCCGGAGACAAGAAGTCCGTCCGGGGTAGTATAAGTCCCCGGACCGGACAGCCTTCGGTAACCGCATATTTTATAGGTTTCGTATTCTTTATCTTCGTTCATGAATCTGAACTTTATAGGGATTATATCTCCGTCTGCTTTGTGCTGGCAGATTACGTCCACATTCTCAATGATTCTGCTCATATATGCACCCATCCAAACATCTGTTCGATATAATAATACAACAAATTTTGGATGATTTCAATCATGCAAAGTTTTCAATTAAAGACGTTAAACAGTCCATGTCGAAATCTATATTAGCGGCTTTGTATTAATAAGAAAGGTTTACTATGATCAAAAAACACATGCCGGAGACCACGGTATACAGGAAAAAAGATAATGTGGGTTACATAACCTGTAAGGCTCTTGACAAGGAGGACTGGCTTCTTAATGCTTTCTCCACAAGAGAAGGGGGGATAAGTCCCGGATATTACGGCGAAATGAACCTGAGTTTTACTGTGGGGGATGCCCCTGAAAACGTAAGGGAAAATTACAGATTGTTCGGCAATGCCATAGGAGTTACCCCGGAGCAAATGGTGACTGCCGCTCAGACTCATACCGTAAACGTTCTTAAGGTGGGAAAAGAGTACAAGGGTATGGGAGTTGTAAGAGAGCGAATTTACAGTGACATTGACGGACTTGTTACCGATGAACCCGGAGTGTGTCTTGTGACCTCCCACGCCGACTGCGTGCCTTTATATTTTGCAGACAGAGTAAAAAGGTGTATTGGACTTTCTCATTCCGGATGGAGAGGCACTGTAGGGGGCATCGGCGCCAAAACGGTTAAGCTTTTGGAAAAGGAATTCGGAAGTAATCCCAAAGATTTAGTTTGCTTCATCGGTCCCTGTATTTCAAAAGAATCCTACGAGGTGGGAGAAGATGTGGCTTTACATTTTAAAAATGCCTATGAGCCACATCGTTTTGAAAAAATATGCACGCCGGTTGAACAAAATGAGGGGAAATACCTCTTGGATCTTTTGCTGGCTAATTTCTATCTTCTTTGCGATTGCGGATTAAAACCGGAAAACATTACTCTTACTGATATTTGTACCGCTGAGAACCGGGATCTTCTTCATTCCCACAGAGCCACCGGTGGCAAAAGAGGCGGAATGAGCGCATTTTTAATGATAAAATAAATATGGTTGTAAATGACAAAGTGCTTGCGCAGGTAGGCACTTTTCTTTTGTTTCAGGGGAATTGGTTCGTGACTTTCCCCAAAAAACATGCTCCCATGGATGCAAACTTACGCACAAGAAAAATATGCTCCCGGGGATGCTCTACTTACGCACAATTAAATTCAGCATAATCATAAACACCGGACGGGACGCCGAAAAGCCGCAAGCGACATTAGAAATTAATTATATTTCCTTCTAATCTGAATTGCTTTGGATGTGACACAGATAATGATTATATAATGCATTCACAGTGCAGTAATACAAATCTTCTTGAGTTTCAGCATATTGATCATAAACATCCACATAATCGAAGTCGCATGTCTTTATCCGATGAAATAAGTTGTTACATGCATCAATAACAAATCTGCATAACCAAAATGTAAGATCTTCTTCATTGCAAGAACCAAAGTCCTTTTCTGTCCAAAGATAATCCATTGGCGGCATTGCTTCAACTTCAGGTTTATTCTCCTTCAGCCAAAGATAATCGTCTATGTATGCATCAATAGATGAAAAATTCATTTTTTCGAATGAGCTAAGACTAGGTTTAAGCAGCCTCGCAAACGAATAATTATCGTATATACTAATATCGTGATTCGAATAATAGTTGAAAGCACGATAAAGATATTGATCAAACATATAAAAATATCTTTTTGACGATAATTCGTATTTCTCTAAATCGTTGCAGAAGAATTCAATAGCCTTTCCTATGTGAAGAGAATCTATATTAATCATGATGTCCGCATTGCAAGATTTAAGAATTAATCTCTGTACTATCTTGGGCAGCAATATAAATTCAGTAT